>JBBRRG010000030.1:0-11177 GCA_038200895.1 Candidatus Nitrosocosmicus sp.
CATCCAGATGGGTTTTCAGATATCTCCTGTCTTATCTTTAACATCTTTTTTTCTGGTATAAATGGCGGTCTACCACTTCTTGAGTGGTCCTTTAATCCTTCTAGTCCATGTTCATCAAATCGGCTTAACCATTTGTATGCCCACCATCTAGTTTTGTGTAATTCTCTTTCAGATATCTTTGATGCTTCCTGACCATCAATTCTAACTCGTCTGACAAGAAGGATTCTCTCTTTTACATCCGAATGTATCTCTTTTTTATAAGCATTGTTTATCTGTTCTGAAGAAATACCCAAAGTAGGCAATAATATACAGAGATGAGTAACTAAGCTAAATGTATTAAGGATGAAATTATTTTACTACAGTATGAATTTATGTTAGTCAGTATAATTGGGAGTAGATATGTTAAAAATATGCTATGACTATCACATTTAAGAATATTTGCAAACAACCAATTATTATGTATAACAAATAATACACACAGAATGATAAATGAGATATCGAATTAGGTAATACTATCTTCAAGGTATTCTATTTGAATATTCAAAATGTAATGAATTTTTTTAATAGAAACGGTCCTTATGATGGGCATATTTAAGTAAGGTTTTGAAAATTAACATTAATTTTCAGAGTGAGAACCAGATATTATGCATAATAAATAATATAATCTATAGCATATTTTAACTGCTAATATTGGAAATCGTAGGCCAATTCATACATAAGCAAAAGGATTATCATGAAGATCGTTATTAGTGAGAGCAATATTATTCTATAAAATTAATTATTACTATTATTTTGTTTATAGATCAAAAACTTCATCCATTTCTTTTATGATCGTATCAAATAATTTTAATTCATAATTAAACAAATTTGCAACCATGTATATGATAATGTTTATAGTATCAACAGCTGAGCTATATCAGATTGTATACTTTGTCAATAAACAAAAAATATAAAAAAAATTAATCAATCTTTTGGATTTTTAATATTCTTTCACAATTTGGACAGCTTAACCCTAAAAATTTAAATAGTAAATCTCCATCCTCAAATTCTTCAGTTTTTAAATGACCTAGATCGATAACTACATTACAAAAGGGGCACTTTGCCATATTTATAATGTGAAAGAGAAATTATAATATTTAAAATTAATGATAATAAAATGGAAAGTAATGTTATTCTCAATCAATATGAAGAAAAAATAAGAAGTAAAACGTCAGTACATTAAAACTAATAGATATATACACATGCAGATGCAAGAAATCAGAAAAAAACCATTTAATATTTTTTATATTATATAATATTATTTGATCAATAAAAAATTATTTCATTTATATTTCAAAGTTTGATAACAAATTAAAGAGATAGAAATGATTATGTTTTTCAATCATTATTAATTATATTATGTCATGTGCACTTTATTTCCAATAATTAAACAAGGAATTATCATACTTAATGATAAGAGTCCCATATAAAAGCCATAAGACCCTGCAACAAAGCTTGAGTCAAGCACAATTAGTAAAATAATCATATTTTTAACTAAAAATTTTATATCCAAATATCCGTATTTTTTTTCCTTGTTTATTTTATTTTTAAAAATTGTTGTTATTGATAATAAAAATGCTATGAAAAATACTAAAAAAGGATATTTATTTGGTAAAAATGTCATACCAATGAAAAGTATTATAATAAATATAATCAAATAAATAGAGTAAATTTTTTTTAAATTCAATGATTTTTTATATTGTTTGTTTTCATTTTCTGTTTCACGTTTACTCAACAAAGTCAAAGTGAAAATATGAAAAAAAATCACAAAAGCTACGATTATCAAATTAATTGTAGTATTATTTATAAAACTAGTATCAAAAAAATCATAATTTGCATTTGTAAAAAAAACATAGGTAGTGCTGGATCCATAAATGATATTCAGAGAACGAATACCGCCCATTAGGAATGGCCTCAATATACCATTTTTTAATCTATAATTATATGATAATATCATAATTACAAGGATAAGAGATATAATTAGAGAAGCAAAGTTCAATAAAAATGCTAAAAATATTCCAGATCCAAAAAAAAGTATTGATAATAAAATTGTTGTAGATTCTTTTATTTTTCCAGATGCAAGAGGTCTTTTGGGCCTTTCTATTTTGTCGATATTTATATCAAAAAGATCATTTGTAATCAATCCTCCAATATAGAGAAAGATTGAAGAAAATACAAGAATTAAAATATTCTGATAATTCCCCGGTGTTAAATTATTTATTGTAGTAACAAAATATCCAGCTAAAATATCTGATGGAACAGTAAATATATTTGATATCCTAAATAATTGGAAATAATGTTTTAACAATTTATTTTGAAATGATTATAGAGCTAAATAGTTTATGAAATTTTATTCAAATATCTAAGTGATTCCAAAGCCGCCTCAGTTGGATTATCTTTGTATGGATATAATTCAACTGTTATGAACCCATCAAATCCTATTTCATTAATTGACTTTATTATTTTTTTAAAGTTTATAGAGCCTAAACCTGGGATAAGATGATAGTGAATTTTATTTTTGATATCAGCTAAGTGAAAATGATGTATATAATTTGCTAATTTAAAAACTAATTCCGATGGATCTTCATCAACGCAAACAAAATGACCTATATCAAAATTAAGGCCTATATATTCTGAATCAAATTTTTTTATAAATTGTAAAAATTCATTGGAATTTTCAAGTAATAGTCCAGGTTCAGGTTCAATAAGAATTTTTACTTTTTCTTTTTCTGCAATAGGTAAAACTTGGTTTATTCCATCGATAAATATATTTAAATAACTTTCCTTACTGTTGGGATCTTCAAATGGTCCTCCGGGTTCAACTGATATATTTTTTGCACCTAAATCTTTAGCCAATTTTATACAATTAATTGTGTGTTCGACTCTAAGTTTTCTATATTCTAAATCATTTTCAATCCACGATGGGTGATATGTATCGCCTATACCAAAAAGGGTAAATGCATTAAGGTTTGATATTTGAATATTATTACGTGTTAATATATTTTTTATCCCTGAAATTACATGAGGATCTAATGGTAGCGGAAAAACATGAGGATAATCACACATTATTTCTATGCCTTTATATCCTACTTTTGCTATTTCTATAATAGAATCTCTGAGTGAGAATTTGGTATAAGCATTAGAGCTAAAAGCAAACTTCATTACAAATTTTAATTCCTTTTTATTTAAATAGATATGCAATCATTTTTATTTTTTTTAGAAAATACTATTGATCAATAAATAATTATGGTTTCCATGTAAATTTATCAGATTGTTTAAAGAATTCATATGCATTAAAAAAAGTAACCTTGTCTATGTCTTGTCTTTTGCAATTATTTTTTCTCATTTCTCTTGCAGTAAAAGGCACACTCAATGGATTGGATATACCCCAGTCAGCTGCACTATTAACCATTATTTTATCACTTCCATACATATTAACGATATTAATCACCCTATCAGGCGATAGTTTAGTTCGTGGATATACCGATAAACCCGCCCATGCTCCCAAGTCTAGAGTTTTCTTTATTGTTTCCTCGGTATTATGATCAATTAAAATTTTATTGAAATCATAGTTATCTTCTTTGAATAATTTTTCCATTTTATCCATTGCTTTAGGTTTATTTATATGTGGTAAATGAATCATTGTTAGAAGATTTTTATTTTTACAAATTTTTAACTGTTTAACAAAAATTTCTTCCTCCAAGTCATTTATCAAATTGTATCCTATCTCGCCAACAGCAACAACGCGTTCTCTTTTTAAGAACTCGTTTTCCATTTTATCAGTTGCTTCAAAAGCTAGTGGCCTGGCGATTGATTCTTTGGGATTAACTGAAACGCAAACAAAATGCTCTATTCCAAACTCTTTTGCTCTCGAAGTCTCATAAGATATCATATGCTCCCAATAATCAATGAATGTTCCAACTGACGTTCTGGGAGACCCTAGCCAAAAAGAAGGTTGGACTATAACTTCAATTCCAGCTATTGACATCTTTTCATAATCATCTGTTGTTCTTGAATACATGTGAATATGAGAATCAAAAAATTTACCACCCATTATATAATAAAAATAAACAAAATATTTATTGTTTGATAAAGATAGATATTTTTAAAATGAGAAATATGATAAATGAATATATCACTCTTTAGATTACTTATTTGAAATAAATAATTAATTATTTATATCTATCATTAAAATTGAGAGATAGGTATTAGCAACTTTATTTTTCAAATAAAATAAATAAAATAAATTGAAGAATTGATTAATTGTAAATAAAAAAAATATGAAAGTATTAACTAATAATACATTTAGATACTATTGTATTAGCTATTAAATTTGAAATAAAAAGAAATTTTAATATTTGCTGATTATAAATATTTTATATTAGAATTGATAAATTTATGAATGCGGCGGTTTTTTATGGGCCAAACAATATCCAAATTAAAGATATTGAGATATTAAAAAGGTCCAATCACAACAACAATGATTATCTATTAAAGGTATTATCAGCTTCAGTTTGCAGCTATGATGTAAGGACTTTTAGAAATGGACATTTTAAAGTTATACCTCCAATAATATTAGGTCATGAAATATGCGCTCAAATGGTTGGAGAATATAAATACAAAAATATTTGGATTAAACCACAATCCCGAGTATCTGTTTATCCTATCATACCTTGTCTGAATTGTTGGTATTGCAAATATGAAAAATATAATTTATGCATAAACTTGAAAGAAATAGGTTCTACTATTAATGGCGGATTGCAGAATATCTTTTAATTCCAAAAACGATTTTTGAAATAGGGGGCATACTACCTGTTCCTGACAATGTTACAAATGACGAGGCATCTTTAATAGAACCTTTGGCATGCTGCATTAATAGTATAAATCAAATAAGGAACCTTGAATTTGATTCTGTTATAATTCTAGGTGATGGGCCAATTGGTTTAATGCAACTAATGTTGATAAAAAGATTATTTAAAGTAAATGTAACAATAATTGGTAAAATTAGTCATAGATTAAATATGGCGAAAAAATTAGGAGCGGATTTTGTAATTCTTATTAGAGGAGAAGAAGAAGAAGAAGAAAAGGGACAGTATGGTACCAGTATCAATTCTTATGGATATGACCAAAAAATAAAAAATATCAAAAGGGAATTTTCACCGAATGTAATTTTTGTATCTAACAACAATCCATTTTCTCTGAATTTAGCATTAAAATTGGTTAATAAAAATGGGAAAATAGTTTTATTTTCTGGGATTAAAAATCAAAATCAAATTAATAAAAAAGAAAGAAAAAAAATGATAAATATAGATCCTAATTTTATTCATTACAATCAAATTTCTATGTTTGGATGCTTTAGTTCTACACCAAAAGATATGAATGAAGCTATGAATATTATAAATTTAAAAGAAATTAATTTAAAAAGTCTGATTTCACATAGTTTTTCACTAATTGATATAAAAGAAGCATTGACTACAGCTGAATCCTATCTTGGACTAAAATCAATAATAAATAATTTTTGATTTAGGTTGGACACATCAACCTTTCATTAGTCAAGAAAAAATAAAGTAAAAAAGATTAATAAAGAAATATTTCGCAGGGTCTTATTTCCATAAGTCAAGATACTTAAATGGTCCTCATTAACTTCCAATCAATATTATGGGATTATTAATTTGGGATAGCATGAATTAAAAATATTTAAAAAAAATTATAATGGCTTTTATCTTTTCTTCCTATACATGTTCTATAGCGATTTTTATTAAAAAAAAACTTTCTTGCCTAATTTAATATATGTATGTATTTTTCTTAAGGTAAATGTTTTGTTTAATTTAAGTTAATTTCAATTTTTCAACCGTATTAAACCATTATTTGGTAAAATATGATAGATAGGTATGCGATAGCCGTCAGATAGAATATCGAACGTCATTATGAACATAAATTTTATAATAAAATCATTGAAACCTTGGTATATTTAATATCTATTATAATGTAAGAGAAATGATTGCTCTATTCAATAATGGATAAAAATAAAGGTAATAGAAGAATAGATTCAAGAACTTTTTGCGACAAAATAGTACATAATGATGAACCGGAACAAAGTTAATTATAGGTGCATCTAACAAGCCAAGAACAACATTGCGGATATGGATTAGTTGATATAGATCGCCGTAAAAATAAAAAAGTAATTTTGATTTAAATTATTTTAACCTATTACTATGGGATACAATATTATCCAATTGTTTTCTTTTTTGTTAAATGCATTACTTATCAATTAGTGTAAATATTAAATACGAAATATTTTTTTTTAAACAATTATAAAACTATTTTTTATTACTGTAGAGATCATATATTCCTCCAGTTGTTTTCTGTGTATAATTCCAAATATCTGGATTAGAAGGTAATTTTTTGAATGTTTTTTTTTCTTTAATATCTAATTTGTCAAATAATTTTTGGCCTATTACTATATGATCTGGTTTTGCAAGAGTTGTCATTTTTACTGCAACACTGATAGTATATCCTATAAGATCAAGATGTGGTTTTTTTAATACAATTTCTTTATATTCATTAACATCCCAACCATATTGAACTATAGCAATCTCTCCAAAATCTATACCTATTCTTACTTTTAGTTCTGGATAATCGTATTGGTTTAATATAGGATTTATGCCTTCTTGTATAACTTTAATCATTGTGTATGCACAACTTATTGCGTTGCTATATTGAAGGAAATATGATTTGTTGTTGTCGTTATCTTTTGATTCTGAACTTAATTCGGTATAACTTTTAGAATCTTGAACTTCTTCTACTACAAAAAATGCTAAAACTGCATCCCCAATATACTTTAGGACATAGCCACCATACAATGAAACTATAAGAGACATTTGCTGAGCAAACGATCTTATTATTGTGGTTAATCTATCAATCGGCATACTCAATGACATCCCAGTAGAGCCTACTAAATCGATATGCAACATTACAAGATTAACTTTGGATTCGCCGTATTTTTCTAAAATATTTTGAGTATCCCTAAAAGAAGTGTCATAATCAGGTTTTGATTTTAATGCCTTCCAAATACTAACTTGAGATTCTTTAATTATTTTATTGATATCAATAACCGCATCGAGATATAATCTATTTAAAAGAACATTTTCAGTATTATTTGTGGTTTTTTTTAATTCTTTCTTTGATTCATTTTTAATTACATTCATAATTACATCTTCCTTAATATCCAATTCAAGGGATATTGTTTCTGGATCAATTCCAGAATTATATAAATTGAGAATAGTATTTCTTTGATCCACTTTATTTGACATAAATACTCCTCCTTTTCCTCAATTTAATGTTTAAAATTCAATTAACAATAATATGTTCTCATCGTCACAATTTCTTATTATGTTATCATAATTTATCATGATTAAATATGCCTCACTTTTTATAGATATTAAGGAGATAGTTTCTAACTTTACTATAATATTATACTTTAATATATTGTATTAAAATATTGTCATTTCGTAATAGTATTAACCAATAACCCTATATTTTCTATTATACTTCAATAAGAAAAAGATCTATTCATTTTTTTAGTATTTTATTATGATTACTTATTAAAATATTAACTCTTAATTTGCTTTGAAATCGACTTTTAGACTACAATAGAAATAAATAATTCAAAAGCAAAATAGAATTTTTTATTAATGTATATTAACTTTAATGCTCATTATCAATAAATGAGTCATAATAATAATTCTAATAATAATGGTAATAATCAAACCAATAATAAAAAAAGGATTCCTACACCAACTTTAGGAGAAGCAATTAAAAAATCTTTAGATACAGGTAAAGAAGTAATTGTGGAAGGACCGACAGAAGCGAATGATATTACCGACATTAAAAATAGTATTTCTAATACAATTGAATTGGAAAAAGCCGATAAAGATTTAGACAAAGGATTTGCCATGTCTATTGATAAAACTAATAATTCAAAAATAGAATTAAATGTGAAAGATACATTGGCAGAAACATCATTAATTGAAGACAAGATAATTTTAGATAAAGAGAATGCAGAAGCTACTGTTGCAACAGTTACAACAATTCCAGCAGACGAAGGTGTAGAAGTAGAAGTTCAAACAGAAGTTGAAGTACCCATAGAAGATAAGGACAAAGATGTTGACTCTGATTCAAAAGTATTGGTTCATTCACCATCTTTATCGACAGAGGTGCCACTAATACCTACATCACAGCCATCAACATTGTCTATACAAAAAGAAAGAATTTCGCCAAGTTTTGATGTACAAGAAAACCAACTAGTAAATAATAAGGCATCGATAAATGGATATAAAAATATTATAAATAAAAATACCGATGAAACTCATAGAACAATTACCTACTATTCTAAAACGATAAAAGAATTGCAAAAACAGATAATTCAAACAACTAGGGATATGACTGAAAATTATATGGATCTTCAAAAGCAAGCAATTTACTCTTTTCAATCCACATTTTATGCTTTTCTACAAAATACTCATCATATTTTTAAAAATAATCAGGCATACTGTACTAAAATTCCAGAAATATATTCAAAAATGGCTATCACTTGTACAGAAAATACTATTACAATGAGTAAAATGGTTAACGATATTGCATTTGCAAATGCCAATACAATCAAAAAATTATATATCAATTTACAAATACAATGAAATCATTATAGAAAAAATTAAATTAAGATACAAACCATATTTTAGATTGTTTAATCTTTTTTTTAGGTAATTTGTGAAACTAAGGGTAAATACGTTTACCTGAATATCTATCTATTATTATAATTGCTTTTGTAGGACATGTTTTTGCCGCATCAAGTATAGTTTCAATATCTGCTCCAGTTTCTGATTTGACTATTGCCTTTGGGTTAATCCTTTTGTTCTTTTCTACCACAAACACTTTCGGGGCAAGTGTTTCACAGCTCCCAAAGGCAAGACAAAGAGAAGGTTCCACTATTATCTGATACGGACTTTTTGGAATATCTAAATTATTATTATTTGATGTATCTTGTATCTGGAAATTTGTATTATCGTCATGGAAAAAACTAGAGTAATCTCCGTTACTAGTATTATTGGAGTACGAATCGGACGATTCTCTATCATCTCTTGTTTCATAATCGTTGCTACTGCTACTGTTGATTTTAACATTTTTTGACCATTTATAATTATCATTCTTTTTATCATTATTTTCAATACTATTCTCAAAGTTTGTCATATCATATTGATTTCTTTTTTCTGGATCTGAAAGAACTTCAAAGGCTATATTGATATTTTTCATAATGTCATCAGAAACTTTGGAGTTTCTGTCAGGATGATACTTTCTGGCAAGAGTTCTGTAGGCATTTTTAATCTCTTTATCACTTGATTTTTTCATTATACCTAGTATTTTGTAATAATTATTACTATCCAAATAGAAACCTATGAAAAACTTATGCTATAAATTATATAACTTTTTGTTATATTAAAATTTAAATGATTTTTTGAATCAAGGTAAAAACTTTTAAAATTGATTAACAAAATAAATTATCTTGGCAAAAGATTTGATAGTGATTTATAAGAAATAGATTGCAAAAGGGAGAAGACCGCTACTTTATAACTCCTTAATAATAATATTAAATTAATTTAAAGTGAAATGATAGATAATGGTATCAGTCTGAATAGTTTTATAATATGTCTTGCAAAATAAAAGTACTTTATTAATAATTGGTTTTTGTGAGAAAGCATTTTCGGGTGAAAAAAGGTAAAATATTATCTTTAAATAGATATATAAAAACCCAAATCTATTTGTAAATTAATAGGTAATGATTTAAAACTTAATTTTTAGTTGCTAATTTTATGATTATATAATATGTTTACTTATAAGTAGTGGATGAAATGATTTATTTTTTAATAATGATATAGAAATAACTTTGTTTATATTGTATATCTTGATGATTGTTTCATGTTATTATTTATATTCATCATCTTCTAGATCACGATTATCAATACCAATAATAGAAAGGCAAAAAAGATGTTTTTATGTTAAAAATTGGATGTTTAAGAAAAATAGTAGTTATTCCACTGTAAAATATATACATCAAATACAGAAAAAATATAATAAAAATAAAAATAAAAGGGATATTTATCATTTTAATAATTTTTTAAAAAATTTACCGTTTATTAGTATAATAGTTCCAGCCAGAAATGAAGAAAACCATGTTGAAAGATGCCTATTATCTCTATTATCTCAAGTTTATCCTTATTTTGAAGTTATTGTAATGGATGACAATTCATCCGATTATACATTAAAAAAAATAAACAAAATAAAAAACAACAAATACCTTAAAACTATGGGTATACCTTTAGAAAATTTGAAAATTATATCAATAAAAGAAAAGCCTACTGAATGGTCTGGTAAGACGTGGGCCTCACAAAAGTGTCATATGCAAAGTAAAGGATCTGTTCTACTTTTTACTGATGCTGATACCCATTATGCTCGTAGAGATGTAATATTACAAACTGTTCATTATATGCAAAAAGAAAATTTAGATGTATTAACTGGTATTCCTTCTCCTGAAAAATTGATTAATTTTTGGTCAAAAAATTGCAATACCTTTGTGGGATTCTGTTAGTGTTTTATTTGGTGTTGAGTCAGCTGATGTAAATAATCCCAAATCAAAAATAGCTTATCTTATAGGATGTTTCTTTCTTATAAAAAGGGAAGTTTTTGTTAGTATAGGCACATTTGAGTCTGTTCATGATGCAATCCAGGAAGATAAAGCACTCGGTGTTATTATTAAAAAGAGAGGATATAGATGAAACTAGTTAGACTAAAAGAAATGATTTATACACTTTGGGCTGATGATTTGCCAATACTTTGGCAGGGAATAGGAAGAACTCTGGCCCATCTAGTGATGAAAAACAAGATTAAAGTTATATTAAGAGCCTATCCCAAAATTATCTTTCTATATATGATTATTCAACAAGATAACTGTACCAATCCAAGATAGTTCTCGACCTTCTTTTCATATCGTGTGAATAGTTTCCTGAACCTGTTGTGCCAAGAGTTTGTTCTCTCTACAACCCATCTTTTAGGAGAATGTTTTTTACGATTTGGTATCGCTT
>JBBRRG010000031.1:0-10978 GCA_038200895.1 Candidatus Nitrosocosmicus sp.
TGGCCATCAATTACCAAAGTTTTATTAAAATTATCCAGTTTAGTTTTAATTTTCATATTATCAAATGAAGTAAGAAATGAAAGTCTTCCGGTTCCATATCTTCCAGTTCTAATTCTTTTTAATTTAGGTGAAAGATTTTCATTGAATTTATGAGGTGAACCTAAAACTAAAAATTTGTTAATTGAATCAAAATTCATACCTGCATCATCTTCAATTACAACATTTCCATTACTTAAAATAGTGACAATAACTTTAGTTGCATCTTCATCGAAAGCATTTTCAATTAATTCTCTTATTATTTCATAGGGAGAAATCCATGTTTTTGCAGCAAATTCTTTAAAAAATGACTGATGAACTTTTAATTCTAACGTCAATATATAGAAATTTGAAAACTAAGTTATTTAATGAATATATAGAGAAAATTGATAAAAAGGTTAATTTAATTTAATAAATAGGGACTCTAGTGAATTATATTTGTTTGTTAGTGGTATATCAACGTATTTGTACTCAAATCTATTATCGAGACATTAGGAATTAATGTATTCAATCCAAGAATGAGGTGTTGGGCGTTCGGGTGGGAGTGATAATAAGGCAAGATGGAATGAAAATAAATTATTAAAAGCGGAACACCTAGTACTCCAATCATAGTTATTAATATTAGCCATGTGGCAGTCATCTTTCCAATTAGCATATTATTGTAAAAAATAAATCGGTATATAAATTTCACCAATTGTTAAAAAAAATTGGCCAAATATTATAAACGAAATGAAATTTCTTTAAAAGTGTTCCAAAACTTATCTCCAACAAAGTGAAGATTATCTATGACGTATCCTTTTTGTAATTTTTCTGCAACAAGACTATCTTCTAAAGCCAAACCTACAGAAAGATATTTTTCAAATTTTTCATCCTTAACCACAACAATATCATTTTTGGCAAATTTATCGAATTTGACTATGCCAGGACGCAGTATCTTTGCACCATTACAGATAAATTTTATAGATCCAGAGTCAACCGTAATGGATGAAAATTTTTCAAGAATATCAATTTTTCCTAAAAAGGGAAGTATTACTTCATTATTTATAAAAACACCTATAAGATAATCTATTACAACAATACTTCTATTAGTTTCAATTTCGAAAACTTTAATATTTTTAATTTTTGGAATTGGGATATTATTCCAAGTTTTATTCAAAAGAATAAGAACCTTTTCAGTTTCTTTTTTTGAAATAACAAAAGTTTTCAAACAAACTATTAATGAATATATATATAATAAAGCTATGTAAAAGTAATTAACATTAATTAAATATGACAATATGAATATTTTTATAATAAATCAGTTCATCTATACATAATAAATATGAGTTCATCATCCGAGACAAAAACAAAATTTGATGTACCAATCAAACAAGTCGAAAAATCAATAAAAATTACCGATAATGCTAAGCATGAGCTTAAAAGTTCAGGAATGATGGATGAAAAGGGAAAGTTGAAATTGAAGGGTGTGAGTCCGAAAATGCTAAAAAGAATGAAGTTAGAATCTGTAGACTGTCCTGTGTTTGAAAAGGAAATAGGTTTTATTCAATGTTATGTTTGTAGTAACTTTCATAGTAGGATTAGTGGAGTGGTATATTGCAAAGGTGACCCCTTAAACTAAAAAATTACACAAGCTTCATAAATAGAAATTGGTTCTTATCTTCATCAATTGAAGGATAAGACGGCCGCAACTGTACCCAACAAAAAGGTAATAGGAATAACTGCTAAAAAGAATGATGACTTTAGTGAATGGTTCTCCCAAGTTGTAGAAAAGGCAGGATTAGCTGATTATATTTCTGCCAAAGGATTTATCATTTTAAAGCCATATGGATATGCAATTTGGGAATCCATAAGAGAATATTTAGATAAAAAATTAAAAGAAACTGGACATCATAACGGATTTTTACCTTGCCTAATTCCAGAGAGTATTTTAAATAAAGAGGAAGATCATTTTAAGGGATTTAGTCCAGAGGTTTTCTGGGTGACTCATTCGGGAGATTCTGAATTGAATGAAAAATTAGCATTAAGACCAACTTCTGAAGCATTGTTATATTCCATTTTTCCAAAGTGGATTTCAAGTTACAGGGATTTGCCCCTTAGAATTAATTTTTGGAATACTGCATTACGAGCAGAAATAAAGTCCACAAAACCTTTCATACGAAATTCTGAGTTTTTATGGCAAGAAGGTCATACGGTTCATACATCAAAGAAAGAAGCTGAAGATCAGGTTATAATGATTTTGGATATTTACAAGAATTTGATTGAAAATATTTTATCTATCCCCACAATAACAGGATATAAAAGTAACAAAGAAAAATTTGTTGGGGCAGATTATACCACAACCTTGGAAGGGATGATGCCTGATGGAAAGGCATTACAATTGGGGACATCTCATAACCTTGGAAAAAATTTTTCCGAACCTTTTGAAATCAAATTTCTTAATAGCGATAATAATGAAGAATTTGCATGGCAGACATCTTGGGGAACATCATGGAGATTGATTGGAGCTATAATAATGGTACATGGTGATGAACAGGGATTAATTTTGCCTCCCATGATTGCTCCCATTCAAATAATCATAATCCCAATTTACAAAAATAATAATGAAAAATTAGTAAAAGAAAGTGCGACTTTATTGAAAAATAATCTTTCTGAATTAGGATATAGAGTTTTTGTAGATGAAAGAAATGAATATACTGCGGGATGGAAATACAATGAATGGGAAGTTAAAGGAGTTCCAATTAGGATAAACATAGGACAAAGAGATATTGAAAATAATACTATAGAAATAGTAAGAAGAGACAAAAAGCAAAAACAGATTATATCTTTAATAAAATTAAAGGAGAATATAGAGAAAATTTTTGATAATATTCAGAATGATCTATACGATACAGCAGAAAAATATTTAAAAGAAAAAACTAGGATAGCTTTAAACTATACGGACTTTGTAAAAACCATGCGGGACCATGGGGGTTTTATTTTATGCGGCTGGTGCGGGAATGAAGAATGCGAATTGAAAATCAAGGAAGAAACAGGTGCAGACATTAGGGTAATACCATTTAATCAAAAAGAATTAAATGAAGAATTAGTAAACTGTATTTATTGTGTTAATAAAGCAGAAAAAAAAGTAGTTTTTGCAAGAGCCTACTAAAATACAAATAATTTTATTTAAATAATTAATAATGTGATTATCAAACAGAATGTTTATGTAAGGTTTTTTCAAACAAGTCTTTATTAGATTGTCAGAAAATAATAAAAATAATAAAAAAAAAGACATTAAGATTATTATAATTATTTCAATAATATTTGTAATAGCTTTTGTTTCATTAAGAGTAATTTTGTCAGATAGCAACCCCTTTTACGTGGTAGCAAGTGGCAGCATGGTTCCTGTTTTAAATATTAATGATTTAATAATTGTATGGGGTAAAGATAATAATACATCCTTTAATAATGCAAAGGTTAATGATATTATAGTATTCAAAGCAACCGATCCTACAGAAGAAAACAAGACAATAGTTCATAGGGTAGTAAAGATATTCCAGGCAGGAGACATATTAGCAGGAGACAAAGTATTTAGTGGTCTATGTGAACCGATTCCATTACCTACATTTAAAATAAAAAGTAAAATAATCATGACTAAAGGGGATGCAAATGATTGCTCCATTCCTGGAGTTGACTTTCCAATTACACAAAAAAACTATGTCGGTAAAGTGATCTATACTCTTCCTCAGATTGGAATAATACCACAGATATTAAAACCTCCTGTAAATTATATACTCATGGCTTTAATAGCAGGATTGTTAATAGCATCATTTGTAAAAAGTAACAAAAAACAAGAAGAAAAATTAAAAGATGAATAATCCAAATACTCTATACACTAAAATTTCAATATTAATGCACAGACAGGATGATCCAAACAAATGCACTGCTGCCAAACTCATAAAATTTAAAATGGCAAAAGAAGTTAAAAAAATTCCATTTAACTTTATCATATTAGATCCTTTTTCAAAGGTGACCCTTACAAAAAAAGATAAACAAAATATTCATGGAATATGCGCTATAGATTGCTCATGGAAATTAGCAATTAACACAATCAGAATGTCAAAAAAACCAAATACTAACAATAGAAAACTTCCAGCATTGCTTGCGGGAAATCCAACCAATTATGCAAAATTAGGCATGCTATCCACCTCTGAGGCAATATCTGCAGCATTGTATATACTAGAATATAAAGAACAAGCATATGAAATAATGAATAAATTTAAATGGGGACACACGTTTATTGAATTAAATTATAATCTCTTAGAAGATTACTCAAATATCATAGATCCGCAAAGAATCAAAGAAATAGAAAAAGAATATTTTCCAAATTTGTTAATTGAATGAGTACTATATACTAACTATGTTAAATAATCAAAGAAACTAAAAAGTTAATAAATTAATTTGTACAAGTTTCATTGTGAGCTAGCTGGCAAGTCACTTCTCATAACGAAGAGGAAACTCCTCCCTCATTACAAGAACCTGAATTAGCGATAATTAGAAGGAGACTTCTGGCAACGAAATAGAAAAGAATTCAAGTAAAATCTTAATCGATGATGACTAATAATCTGAGTGATTTTATAACTGAAATGAAACTGTCGACCCTGGTTGAGAAAGGCCAAACAGAGTTTGAATCTTGTATATGTACTCAGGTAGGCTGCTTAGCTGAATCTTGCTTAAAACAAAAGGAGGGTTATTACTAGGACACATATATATGGTCCTAGTTGAAAAAAAATTGAAAAAAACAACTAGGACCATAGTTCTCTTCTCTTCCATCACAATTATAAAAAACAGGTAAAACTATTAAATCACAAATTTTTAAATATAATAAAAAATATGAAACATGAAGTAGAATATTCTGACTTTTTTCAGAATGAGTATTCTAAAAAGTTAGCTAAAAGATACGGCTATAAAGATTGGATGATATCGCGGTTTTTAAATTTTATTCCAAATACTGAAATTCTGTTAGAATATATTGAAAATAATAATATCAACAACAAATCACCAAATCTTGAATACATCAGAGCAAATAGTTTAAAAATAGATCCTGAAAACCTAAGAAAAAGATTAATAGAAAAAGGATATATTCTTAGAGAAACTTTACTAAAAGAAGTATTCAGGGTTGAGAAAATAAACGATACAAATAATACAATAAAGACTAATTTACCAAGCATAGGATCTACTTTAGAATATTTGAAAGGATATTATTACATACAAGACCTAAGCTCTTGTATAGCAGTAGATGAATTAGAAATTAAGGAAAATAATTGTACAACAGTATTAGATATGGCCTCGTCACCAGGTGGCAAAACCACATATATGGCTCAAAAAATGAAAAATAATGGAACTATTGTTGCCTGCGAACCAAATCTTAAAAGAATACCTTCATTAATTTTCAATTTATCACGATGTAATGTAAAAAACACGATGATTTTTAATATTTCTGGCGAATATATCGAAAACCTATCTATGACCTTTGATAGAATATTACTTGATGCACCATGTTCTTGTGAAGGAATAATAATAAAAGATGAAACAAGGAAAAAAAGTAGGAACTTAAAAGATATTGAAATTTGTAGTAACAAACAAAAAAAACTCATTCATTCTGCTCTAAAAGTCTTGGAACCAAATGGAATAATGATATATTGTACTTGTTCTTTTGCACCGGAAGAAAATGAAATGATTATTGATGAACTTTTAAGAAATAATAAAGAATCATCTATAGAAATAGAACCAATAAAATACGGTGTTAACGGTCTGACAGAATTTAATAACCATCAATTTAAAAGAGAATTACGTAACACCAAACGATTATATCCTCATATTCATAATACTAATGGATTTTTTATTGCAAAACTAAGAAAAAAATAATTCGACATGTTTAAAATTATATCTACAAAAGAGGGGACCATCTTAAAAAGAGCATTTAATAAGTGGGGAATATTTGATATTTATAAAAATTTAGAGATACTCATAAAACCATTAAAACATGAATCTATTTCAGTATCTGATTATAGTGGACCCTGTCGAGATTTATTAAAAGATAATAGTATAACAAGAATGGAAAACACCCAAGTAAAATATAAAGAGGACAAAATCGATAGAGATTTTGAAGTATATATTTGTTCAAATAAGGAACAAAAAGAATTGACAATTAAATTACAACCTATACATTCAGGAATTATAATTGGTGAAGTAAGAAATAAAAAATTTTTGCCAAATTTAAATTTTGCAGAGCTAGTTGTAAACTACAATCCAAGATTAAATTATCCATATGTGATATTGGAAAATAAAGGAGCAAATCTGGCATTGTATGGACGAGATGTCATGGGAAACTCCATCTTGAATTTTTATCATGAAATTAAAGAAAATCAGATATTAATAATTTTCAATCAAAAAAAAGAAGTTATAGGAATAGGAAGATCAAGATTTAACAATAACCTAATTACCCAAATTGATAAAATAACTATAGATAATATTCAAGATATCGGAACGCATTATTTAAAGGACGAAAACAACTATATTTTATAAAATAAAATTTTATAAATTTTTCAAAGATATATGTTCAGCAGTACAAAGAACTCTTTATTGCTAAATCTATAGCTAATCCTTTTCTGCTCCTATTATATTTCCAAAATAATGTAATACCTTCAAAGGGTTTGAATCTAAGGAAAACATAAGATCGAATATGCTATTCTATTTGCCTTAACTGCATAAACAATAGAGAACATATTCAAAGGAATTTGGTTATGATTTGCTTGCACTTTCTTGGTTTATAGTAAGAAATTCTGCAAAAGGTTTATTTTTTTCCTAGAAAGTTAAGATAAGTCTTTTTTATGGATATTGGAGATGGGTACAAAAGTATAAACCAAGAAAATAGATTCAGCCTGAAAAACATAGTTTGGCGTATTTACTTATAAAAATAACTCGCATTAAGGCTGTTGGCTTAGAATTATCGGGATTTGATGAATTGTTGCAATCGGATCTGAAGATAACTTAAAATAAGCACATCAAAAGAGCCACATCTGTCTTTGCTGATGATACTTTCTATTTGCAATTGTGAAAAAGGTATGGCTGCTATCCAATTTCTACATAGATACAGTGGTAGTTTGTATTCATCATAAGTATGTAATTTCTAGAAATTAAAACATCATATTCATTTCAATCTTTAAGAAGTATTTTCAAAAGAACAATGGTTAACAGACCCTTTGAAGGTATTACATTATTTTGGAAATATAATAGGAGCAGAAAAGGATTAGCTATAGATTTAGCAACATATAAACAGAGCTTTCCAAAGCGTCTTTTTTTATATTTAATTTAAATTTATTGTATCTCCTAATAAAATAAAATATAGAGAAAAATGCGTTATCGATCTATTTTCTTGCTTTTACAAGTACCAATACCGCTACCCCTGCCATCATGCCTCCAAATACCAACAATACAAAAATAGGGAAACCGCCAGACGATGTTTCTATACCTTGTGGTGCTACAGTAGATACAAATGCAAATTCGCTATTTCCCATCTTTTGAATTTTAGAAAAACCTCCTATTTGTATTTGTCCACTTGGAGGTGCTGTAAAACTATGCAGATCAACGTTTACACTGTCTATAGTAGCAGATTTACTGCTCTCTTTTGCAGAGTGTGTACCTTCTCTGAAACTACTTTCACCTAACGAGTAAATCGATATTATTTTTGAACCTCCTTTTCCAACGCTAAATCCAAATCCAGAAGCTCCTGCTTGAGAGCCGGTAGCATCAAACAAAAAGTGCCAATTGTCCATTGATGCACCAAACTCTTTAAAATCAAGTAATGGTTGATTTAAAATTTCAGCAAATGAGGTATTTGCAAGTTTAGGGGCAAGGCCTGGAACTAATTTTTCAAGGCCACCTATAGGATGATTTACATCTATTGTGCCATACTGGGTAGTATTGATATATAATGGCGTAGGTATTGTAAAACTTCTCCAATCCAAATCTACAATCGATATATCGGTTCCATTACTTGACGTTATAAGACCTGAAATCACAGGTTTTAATTCCACCTTGTACGATACTGTTGTTAGAGTTGGGCCTCCATTGATAGTTGCCTTATATACAAGAGTTGCGTTCACAAAATGAACCTGACTTTGTTTCTCTTTTAACAATATATTATTTAATGATGATAAAACTTGATTTAATCCATTTTTTGGATCTGATGAATTTATTGTAAAAGATACAGTGTCTTTTTTACCGTCTAATAATTTAGAAATAGCATTATTTTCAGGATATTTTAATGTAAGAATATTATCTCCTCCAAAGTTAGCAGATGCTTCATTAAGTGATGGTGAAACTGAGGCTTCCATTTGTATAGCAAATGCAGGATTAAAAATACCTCCAAAGATAGTTACAGTTAATAAAATTACCATATATTCTGAGGCTATTAATTTCAATGATTCATTTCGACATACCCTGTTTATAATCTTATTGAAATAATAGATATACGATAGAATTTGCATTAATTTATAATGCCATTGTAGTAATAATTACATATATTTTGATAAAATATATGTAATTATCGTTTATCACGATTCAATTTTTTACAATTGTTAGAAAATCTAATGGTCATGCAAAGAATTATTGAATTTCAATTAATATTAAAATAAAATATCTTGAATTAAAGTCAGTGGTGCACATCAAATCACATCATAAAGGAGCGAAAGGATAAAAGATTAAAAAAGTAAAGAAATATTTTTAGACATGATAACAATCTTGGCTGGTGGTACAGGCTCAATCAAATTAGTTAGAGGAATTTTTACAGAGTATAAAGATATTACAGTTATTTCAAATGTTGCAGATAATTTTTGGTTTTATGGCTTATACATATGTCCTGATATCGACACAATTATCTACGGATTGGGTAACACTCTCGATAGAAAAAAAGGTTGGGGCATTAAGGGCGACTCTTTTAATTTTTTAAAATATATGAAAAAAGTTGGTGAAGAATCATGGTTTGGTTTAGGAGACAAAGATTTAACAACGCATATTTTAAGAACAAAAATGCTTAAAGAGGGAAGAAAATTATCCGAAATAACAGATATCATTGCAAAAAAATATAATATACCTATTAGAATAATCCCTGCATCAGATAATCATTATGAAACTCACATGATTACTAAATCTAATAAGGAGATACATTTACAAGAATATTGGATAAAATACAAAGGCTCCATTCCAATATCGGATATTATATATCATGATATAGAAAAAGCACAAATGACGCAATCAATTGATGAAATTTTGCATAAATCAAAGCTAATAATATTTGCACCAGGAAATCCCATCACAAGTATTGGATCAATTATCAGTATAAAATCATTTAATAAATTGCTCAAGTCTTTGAAAAAGAAAGTATTAATAATTTCTCCATTTATTTCCAATAAATCTATAAGTGGTCCTAGCGAAATATATATGAAAACAAAAAAAATAGAGCCCAATATACATGGATTAATAAATTTTTACTCGGAATTTGCTAATAATATGATTTTTTCAAAAACAGATAAAAAAGAAATCAAGGAAAAAATAAACATAAATTATCCTGATATCGACTTTCATTTTACAGATATATTAATGGATACTGTATCAAAAGAGAAAAATTTTGCCAAATTTATAGTTTCCAATTTTTACAAATTTTAAAAGTGGTTTCCTTTGAAATTATCAAAAACAGCAATAGTGATTCCACTAAAAAAATTTGATAAAAGCAAAACAAGATTAAGTCCATTTTTAAATTTTAAAGAAAGAAGAGAGTTAACCGAATTGCTCCTCTTAGATACATTAGACAAAATTTACAAATTAAAAAATTCTCAAATAATCATAGTTTCAGGTGAAGTTATCAATTTAGCAAATAAATTTAATGACATTGTAATTATTAATGAGCACAATAGCAACGGCGTAAATAATGCCATAGATCTAGCAAATAAATTTATCGAAAATAACGGATTTAGTGAATCAATTATCATTCCGATAGATTTGCCTTTGTTATCTACAAAGGATTTAAAAAATATAATAAAATTTTCGAGGAAATTTAAAAAGGGTATTTGTATAGTTCCATCACAAAGATACGATGGAACAAATATTCTATTAAGAAAACCAAATTTACTAATTGAAACATTTTATGATAATAACAGTTTCTACAACCACATAAAAGCAACAGCTGAAAAGAGAAAGGTCATTAAAATATTTAATTCTGAAAACTTGATGATTGATTTAGATAGAGTTGAAGATATTACAACGATAGTCAACATTTATGACACCCTGTATTATAATAAAATGATAAAAAAGAAAAGAAAAGAAAGTAGATCTATTAATTTTTTGAAAAAAATAGTGAAAAATAAATCGATAAACCATGCAAATACTTGATTATTAAAAAAAACATTGAAGACTTTTATTTCAAATAGGTGATCTTCTCATATTGCTTAATAATATTATCGCCATTATAGTAATTTCGTTTATAGCAGTGGGAGCATTATGGGGAATAGGCAATCTATTAAATCCACCAAATCAAAATAAAATTGAAAAAACTCATGATTCTATTTTATTAGTAGCACAAAATAATGCATTTAATCAAACTAATCCTACATTATTTGTAAAAGAGAACAAACCAACTAAATTAATAATTTTGAATAAAGATTTTGTCAAACACGATTTTATTTCTAATGAATTAGGAATAAATACTGCATATTTAACAACAGAACAGGATTTTGTTACCGCAATAGCCGGTGACAAACCCGGAGAATATGTATATTATTGCTCTTTTCATCCATCAATGAAAGGGGAAATCATAATAACTAAATAATTATACAAAATATAATATCAATGTATAATCCATCAGATGATACATTTTTTATTGCAGATGTTATTATTAATTACA
>JBBRRG010000032.1:0-10895 GCA_038200895.1 Candidatus Nitrosocosmicus sp.
TATCTGTATATCTGTTCAAACGATTCTCTGGTAAGAGTCAAATGAATATGGATAATGATGGATTAACTTAGCTATAAGCATTTATTAATATCAAACAAATGATAAAAGTGCAGTTTGGATATTTATGTTAATTGGTATATAAAGTAGAAATTATAAAGAAAATATAATCTTGGTATTATATAATTTCTTAGCATATTAAAGCCCATTCTTTGTCTAGTGTACAATTTTCTATGACGACAAGAGTACTTTCTATTATTCATTTTATTAATACATTTAATAATAGAGATTATTTTGATTGTTAAGGCTATTTATTAAAATTATAGTATATAAAAAATTTATATAAAATCATGATTGATGATGAACTACCTCATGGTCATAGATATTTTAGAATTAATTATGAGTAACCCCGAGTCACTCATAGTTATGAATAAATTACCATAATAAGAATATTATGGTACTTTAGTTCTATCATAAAAAGGAAGTAGAAATAATCATCTACAATCTTTGCCATGCCATTATAAACCATTTAATGGTATTAAAAGTATAGTTTTAATTTTGTTCGAAGGATAAAAATGACTTTTTCAATGATCAATTTAAATTAATTATGTTAAGTATTTGGTTTTATTTTCATAATACAATGTGGAAAAAAATACAATAATGAACAGATCAGCAATAAGTAGAATTATTCTTTATATAATCGCTTAAAGTAAAATATTATGCAAATTTTAAACGATTGGACTATCTTATAACCATCTTGGATTATAATACTATTAACAATGGTAAATATAAGAAAATGGAAATACAGATGATTATTTTGATTTGGAATCTATAGAAATCATAATATCGATTAAGCAAACATATTCAATAAAATCGTTATAAATGATGAATATCCAAAAATAAATAAAAGAGTAGATAGATTTGTTCTTTTTTATTTAAATGGATTCAATTTTTGTAAAAAATTGCCTATAATGGGGACTTTATTTAATATTCCGGAACTGGGACCATTTCCTACTTTGGACAATACTTCATTAATATTTGCGTTTCTAAGTACTGCGCCTGTAATATTTGCGCCTGTCATTTTACCTTGATATACTTGACCTCCATTTACTTGTCCTTTGGTCATAATACCGCTAATAATTACTGCAGAATTTATTTTGCTGCCTCCTATTTGGACCACAGTGAAAATTTATTTAAATAAATCTCATATGTATCGAGCAATGAACCAAAAATTCTATATAATCAAATTGATGATCTAACTAATTAAAACGAGGCTGATTCTAAATATAGGAATGGATTGCTGGTATTGTTAATAGTTCTTGTTTAATGGTATCCCTTTTCTACAAAGATAAATTGATAAGATGTCAAACTAAATTTGGTTTTTCTAATACTGTAAATTAAAAAGTAATTTGTCTGCTATTCAATTTCAAGACAATATCTATAGTTTATTTTTGGCTTTAACTAATTAAAGTTCCTGTATTTCTTTTTCATTGTTTTAAGCAATACCATCTCCATCCTATCTCATATCTGTAATAGATTTTTACCTTATATTTTTCATTTTCTAATTTTGTAAAATTATACCCATAGTATCTGCTACTCTCTCTCCTGTTGCCTTTGTGTATTTAGAAAATTTTCAATTTCCAAAGATGGTATTAGAAGTTTAACCCACACCACTTGGTAATTTATGTTCAGAATGTTCTAATTTGATGTGCTCTTCTTTTTCCCCTTTAGACTTAAAAACGAGTCCACAATATTCACAGGTAAACTCTGCTGGATTTGTCTTGGATGATGCTGATGCTGTTGACATATCCCTACAATTAGTATCTAATAAATATAAGGATTTATAATTCCTAAAGGAATTATTGTATGAATTAAAGCCAATGACAATGAGGATGGCGAAAAAGAAAAATACTTTTTCTATTATTGATATAGTTTTAAATTTTATTAATAATCAAATATTTCTTAACTTATAATAAATTTTATTTTTATTTGATAACAACTAATATTATAATTGTTTTATCCTTTTCAATCTAAACTCATTTTTTATACCTATATAAAATAAGGGATACTTTATTATAATATATAATTGATATTTATCTTTTTTTATATTACCAATCCTTAGTTATATATTCAATTTTCAAAGGTCTTTAGAAATTGGATTACTCGTGAAGTAAAAGAAGACACTATAGTCTTTGGTTTAATAGGAAAAGTTGAATATGCAATTAAAATGGTTGAAACTAGAATTCAAGGTGATGTGTTTCTATACTCTTTTGCCATTTTCTTTTATAGGGGAATACATAATTCTATATTAAAATATTCTACAAATTTATATACAAAATTGTATCTTCATGTATAAAATGCGTTGTTATAAGAGGTGGCTATTAAAGATTATAGATTATAGATTATAGATTATAGATTATAGATTATAGATTGTGTTATTTTAGATAGATGGATTTAGTTACGCAATAATGCACTTTGCAATCGAAAGACTTTTTTGGAAAGATGTTAAAATGATATTAATGTCTTCATCTTCAGAAAACAATAATAATAATTACAATAGTAAAATAAAAACAGGAGATATTGCTCCGGATTTTGAACTATTAGATACCAATCAAGAATTTCAAAAACTATCAAATTACAAAGAAAATCAAACTATTATAGCATTTTTTCCAGCAGCTGGTTCTCCTGTTTGTACTACAGAAATGTGTAACTTTAGGGATACTTTAAATAGTTTGAAAGGAAAGGATATACAAATTTTAGGAATTTCTGTAGATAGTCCTTTTGCAAATAAAGTTTTTGCAGAGCATCATAATCTTAATTTTCCAATATTAAGTGATTATAATAGAGAAATCATTGAAAAATATGGTGTAATAATGCCAAGTTTAGGTAAACTACAAGATTACAAGGCAGCCAAAAGGGCTATATTTATAGTAGACACTAATCAGAAAATAAAATACAAATGGGTATCTGATAATCCACTCATAGAACCTAATTATGAAGAAATCAGAAAAACTATTGGATAAAAATTTATTTTTTTATTATTTTTATATTATATATAGCAAAGAAAGATCTTTACTATTTAACATTAAAATTAATGAAATTGTTTCTTAAATCTATTTAATCTCACTATTGAAATTAGAAAATACTTTTTCGAGATATAAAAAACCAAAATTTCAATTCAACTAGAATTCTGATTAAATCTAATTCTTCAGTATAGAATGTTTTGAATTGCATAATCTTTGAATAACGCTGAAAATTAAATTATTGGTAACTGTTAGAATAATTACTATTCTTCTTTCTCAAAAAATACATGTAGTTCATCTTTAACTAATTCGAAGTGAGCAATCTTCATTCCGATAGTCACGGCAGGTAATGGTATAACATTGATAATATGACCTACTGGACCTGTTATCTTTATGGCAAGTTGTTCTCCATAACGGTTAATATTAAAATCATCTTTATCAGTAAATGGTACCTTTAGTTTCATCCTTAACTTAGAATCTTCTTTTATAAATTCAAATACATTTCCAAGGTAAAATATGTTTGAAGGGTTATCTGCATCAAATATTGATTTGGCATTTTCTCTTAACATGTCTATACCTCGCAATTCTTTGTCATACAATTTTGCCTCTCTTATGGGCAAAGGATAAAAATTGGATTTTGCCTCTTCTACTTTATTATTCTGAAATTTGGACCAATTTGCAAAATATATATCAGAACTACCCATTGGCATTATTTTATTTATAATTACAAGGTCGACGTTAATACCAAATAGATTAGCAGACGTTAAAGCTCTTTTTGCATTTTCAATGCTAAATGTATCGGGATTGGCTATTAGCCTAAGGCTTGTAATATTAGGATCAATAATTAATTTGGATAATAATTCAAGTCTAGTTATTAAATCTATTTCTAACTGCAATACGTTGGAAGGGGGCGAAGAATTATTGTAGAAACCAGAAAATGGCTGAAACATTTTTGCAAAACCACTAAATACTCCTTTAAATTCCGTTAATTTTCTACCAATACTTCCAGCTAACTTTGGAAAGTAAAGATACCTAAGTGCTTCGCCTGATGCAGGCATATCTAATACTATAATATCATAATTACCATGATGAAGAAATTCTTCAATCTTTAACAATGAAAATAGTTGCGTCATTCCAGGGAGCATAGCAATCTCGTATGAGAGTGTTTCATCAATACCCTTTGAAAAAAATACAGAAGCAATATATGATAAAATAGGTTTAAAATGCTTGTTTATTTCAATAATGGGATCTACTTGTAACGCATACAAGTTATCAATCACTTTTACAGGTTCATTTCCAATATGATCAGTCATGAATGCATCACTTAATGTGTGGGCAGGGTCTGAAGACAAAATTAACGTCTTGTAGTTGCGCTCAGCAAGGTTCATTGCTGTAGAACACGAATTTACAGTCTTACCTGTTCCTCCTTTACCAGTATAAATTATTATTCTCAACATCGGATATATCACAGACAAGATTAAAAATCTGTCAGTTTTCAATATTTATAGATTAAGATTAAATTGTAATTATAATTTTTTTATGTGTTTATCGAAATAAATATAAATGCAAATAGAAAACCCTTAAAATTTTTTTAAATCTTACTTTATATAATATACTATTTAGAAATTGATACTTTTACAAAAGATTTTTCTCATTTCGGGTATCATGAAATTACTTTTTATCGGGTAAAAAAAACAAAATATTATTGTCTACGGTATCTTATTTGTAACAAGTATTATCTATTTCAATATAATTACACTTACCAATTTATAGTAAAAATATTAATACTGCATGTTATATTATAAAGTATAATATATCAAAAACTATTGAATATATGATAAAAATGAATAATCACTACTTTTTTTTCCTTTTTTTATCAAAATTAAATTCACTAATCCTTCTGAACTCTGCAATTATTTCCTGCAATTTTGTTATTGTTGTCTCGATCTCCTCTTTAGTATTTTGATAACCAATCGAAAATCTTATGGAGCCTCTTACTTCTTCATGTGATAACCCAATCGCTTTTAATACATGGGATGCTTTTTGTTTTTTGTTAGCTGAACATGCCGAACCTGTGGATGATGCAATTTCGTTTTCATCTAGTTTTATTAACAAATCCTCACCATTTATCCCCAAAAATGAAATATTAATATTGTTTGGGATTCTTTCTTTTTTTGATCCGTTTAATTTACAAAATGGTATTTCTTTGATAATTTTATTAATTGCGTAATTTTGGATATCTATAATTTTACTTTGATTTACCTCTAATTTTTCTTTTGATAAATCGCATGCTTTTCCAAAACCCACAATGGATTGAACATTTTCAGTTCCCGATCTCAATTTTTTTTCCTGACCTCCCCCAAATAGTATAGGCTCCAAACCTAATCCATTTTTAATGTATATAGCACCTGCTCCTTTAGGTCCGTTAATCTTGTGTGACGATATCGACAATAACTCTATATTCAAATCCTGCACATCAACTGGAATCTTGCCCAGAGCTTGAATTGCATCTGTATGAAATATTATCATTTTGTTTTTATTTTTAGCGATATTTGCTAGCTTTTTAATTGGCTGAATTGTTCCTATTTCATTATTAACTAGCATAATGCTTACTAAACCCGTTTTTGATGATATTAATTCTTTAAATTTTTCTTCATTGATTATACCGTCCCTATTAACAGGTAATATACTTACGTTAAATTTCATCTCTTTTTCTATGCTTTTTACTGTTTCTAGTATAGAGTCATGTTCTATTTCTGATACAAGTACGTGATTACAATATGGATTTATTTTATTTATTAATTTGGCAGATCCAACAATAGCTAGATTATTGGATTCTGTTCCTCCAGATGTGAAATAAATTTCATGGATGTTTGCACCTATCAAATTAGCAATCCTAAAACGGGAATTTAAAATACCTTGTCTTGAATACCTTCCTTGCTTATGAAGTGATGATGGATTGCCATAATTATCGAGCATAAATGGAAGCATTTCATCAATTACTTCATTATCTATTGGTGTTGAAGCTGCATTATCTAAATATATAAATTTATTATTATTATTATCTTTAATTATTGTCATTTGAATTTGTTCGTTTTTTATTTAGTTCCTCTTTTTTATCCGATATAATTAATCCACTTTTTTTATAACCTTCTATATCTATGGTTATATGTTTGAAACCATATTCTTTAAAAGGTGACTCGATTTGATTTAATTTACTCAAGTCAAATAATTTTATTAATTCTTCTTTTTCTACTTCAATTCTGGCTAAATCTCCATGGTCTCTAACCCTTACTTGTTTAATCTTGAAAATCTCTTTTATTATTGATTCGCAATTTTCTACTCTTTTTAACTTTAGGGATGTTATTTCTATGTTTTTTGAAATCCTTGATGCAAGACAAGCATTGGATGGTTTATCGAAAATAGAAAGTTTGTTAACTTTTGCTATCTTTCGTATATCTTTTTTATTAAAACCCGTTTCTATTAATGGACTTTTAATTCCTTTTTTGTGAAGTGCTTGCATGCCTGGTCTGTAATCATTTAAATCATCTTTATTGCTTCCGTCAACTATTAATTTAAAGTTCTCTCTATTAGCTATTTGAATTAAATTGTCTGCAAGTTCATTCCTGCAATGAAAACATCTGGAACTATCATTTTTTATAAATTCTGGATTTTCCAATTCATTATATTTTATTATTTTATGATTGATGTCAAGTTCATAGGCTACTTTTATTGCAGTATTTAATTCTTCATTAGATAGTGTTTGATAATTTGCAGTAATTGCTAAAACATTTTCTTTACCTAAAGCATTTTTTGCAACAAGAGCAACAACTGCACTGTCTACTCCTCCAGATAATGCAATCAAAACTTTATCATTCTTGAATTGGAACCAGTGAATTAATTTTTTATATTTCTCATTATCTTTATTTTTATCTTTGATCTTGCCTTGATCCTTTACTGTTGTTATTCTTGTCATTTTTGATGTCAATATATCTTATATGTCATATAGATTTCTTTGAGATATTAAATTATTGACAATCTCCATTGTTCTTTTTAATGGATAATTAAATTTGTCTGCAATTTTTTTTATATCTTCATACTCTGGTTTTATATTTGTTATTTCGCCAGTGGAGTTTTTTGATATTTTTACATTAATAACAATATTTTCTTTTTCTATCTCTATAGGAATTAGGAGATTAAATCTATTCAAAATATATCTCTCCATCCTTGATTTTCTGATACCTAGAGTTCCAGTTTCTTTAAATATGATCTTGGCAATATCTTTTTCAATCTCATCAGAACATATTACTTTAAGTATATAAGTTGGTCTATTTTTTTTAGTTATTCCATTGAATACTGTTACATCTTTCACAAGTATACTCTCTGCTGATATTTTGTCTATTAAATTTCCCATTATCTCTCCATTTATGTCATCGATATTTGTTTCAAGAACTGTTACAAAATCTGTTTGAATGTTGTTAAAAAAATCTGTTTGACCTATTGAAATTCTCAGAATGTTTGGAATTCCTTCAAATTCCTTTGTACCCGTTCCATAGCCTATTTTCTCGGGAATAAATTCTGGATAATTTGTTATCTTTTTTGGATTTAAATTAACTAGCATTGAGGCCCCTGTTGGCGTAGTTAACTCTGTATCAATTGGCCCTCCTTTTATAGGAATTTTAAAAATTTTAAAAATTTCTAGAATAGCGTTTGTTGGATTTGCGATTATTCCATGTGAAAATTTTGTTAGTCCTCCACCAATTGCAACTTTTGTAGTATAAAAGGTGGAATTATTAAATAAATCCAAGTCGTCAAGTGCAGTGGCGCATCCAATAATGTCGGCGCCTGTATCAATACTAGATGATTCATGAAGATGCAAATCTTTTATTTCTCTATTGTGAATTAATGATTCAACATATATGATTGTCTTAATGGATTCAATAGCAAATTTTTTTGCTTTTTCTGATAATTCCGTATTATGACAGCAATTTGATATTATTCTATACATATCTATAGCATTTTTTTCTTTTATTTTTTCATCAAAATCGAATATAAATCTTGTAGCCTTTATATCATTTGATTCGGTTTTGATAAAATCAATGTTGTTAATTTGTGTATCAGGAAAATAATGTTGTATTTTATCTATATTTTTTGTAATTTTATCTTTATCGGCTCCAATGTCAACCAAACTTGAAAGTAACATATCCCCTGAAATTCCAGTTAATTGGGGATCGATGATTATTATTTTACTCATTTAATATACCTGTAATAATCTTATCTTTCGTTAATGAGTTTATTTAGGTTTATTTTTAATCATCCTTTCATAAACTTTTTCTCTATTTTAAAAACTTAAAACTATAAATAAAAAATTACTTTCACCTTTATTATGACTATATCTATTATTGGTTCAGGAAAAGTCGGTGCGTCTGTTGCATTAAATTGTGGCCTTCGAGAATTAGATCCTAAAATAAATTTGCTAGATATTGTTGAAGGTTTACCACAAGGGGAAGCAATGGATATTAATCATCAACTTTCAGAAAAAGGCTTAGACAGTTATATTGTAGGATCCAATGATTATGGAAATTTAAAGAATTCCAACATTGTTGTCTTGGTTGCAGGAGTTGGAAGAAAACCTGGGATGACAAGAATGGATTTGCTTAAAACCAATGCTTCAATAGTAAAGGATGTATCGTTAAAAATTTCCGAAAATGTTAATACCGACGAATGTATTTTAATTGTTGTAACCAATCCTCTTGATCCCATGACATATTTGGCATTAAAGACTACTGGATTTCCGTCAAATAGGGTAATGGGCATGGGTGGTATGCTTGACCTTTCCAGATTTGCTAGTTTTATCCGTGATTACACCACAATCTCTAGAGGCTCAATATCTGCTATGGTTATAGGTGAACATGGTGAAAATATGTTACCTTTGATCAGATTTTCATCGATATCTGGAATACCTCTCCAAGAGTTTATAGATAAAAAACAGTCTGAAGAAATTTATGAAAAAACCAAACAAGTAGCTGCCGATGTGATTAAATATAAAGGTGCAACGGTATATGCTCCCGGTAATGCTGTCGCTACAATGGTAGAATCATTAGTTAAAGATAAAAAAGCATTAATTCCTCTTTCTGCGTACATTGATGGACAATATGGAGTGAATGATGTGTGCCTTGGAATCCCGGCAGTAGTTGGCAAAAAGGGAATTGAAAAAATTATAGAATTACCATTGAATAGCTTTGAAAAAAGTGAATTTATGAAGGGTGCAAATAGTGTAAAAGAAGCTATCTCAAATCTTCCGATTTAATATTACTAATGATAAAATGGATTTAAAAGATATTTTATTAGATTATTATAATGACAAAAAAAGTTTAGATGAAGTAATAAAAACTCTTTCACTTTTCTCTATAGAATACATAGAAAATAACATTGCACAAATAGATGTAAATAGAGATTTAAGAAAATCAGTGCCTGAGGTGGTTTTGGCAATAAATAAAAAAACTCTCGAAATAATTTCTATCTCTAATAAAATTTTAGAAAAAAAGGGTTATGTAATAATTAGCAAAATAAGACCTTTTGTATTAAAAAAATTGATAATTCATTTTGAAAAAAAGGGATATATTGTTGAAAAAGGCTATAAAAGCACTTCAATTTTAATATATGATAAAAAGGAATCTTTACCAGTTAATAAAGGTGGAAAAATTGGAATTATTTGTGGAGGAACTTCTGATATCGGGATTGCTGAAGAGGCACGAATAGCTTCTCTATCTATGGGATGTTCGTCATATCTTGGGTATGATATTGGTATAGCTGGAATTCACCGTTTACTTTTATCACTTAAAGAAATGATATCTAATAATGTGGATGTTTTGGTCGTAGTGGCAGGGATGGAAGGAGCACTGTCATCGGTAGTTGCTTCATTGGTTAATATTCCTGTTATTGGAGTTCCTGCTTCCATTGGTTATGGGTTTGGATCTAACGGGGTCGGCTCATTATCATCAATGCTTCAAAGTTGTTCTTTTGGACTTGCAGTAGTAAATATTGATAATGGTATAGGTGCTGGTATTTTTGCAAGTTTAATAGCTAACAAAGGAAGACAATAATAAAAATAACTAGAAATTAATCAAAATCAAATCTAAAATAATAAAATTTGTATTATTTGGTTAAAACGTTTATAAGAGATTCAAAAGTTTTTTTTTAATTGTTAGAGAAAAGAGAGAGAGAGTGAATTGAATGTCTTATATTAGAACACTTAAAAGAATTAGAAATAATAAAACAAATTATAGAAAACGAAAGGCGATATTAATTGGTAGACGTAATTTTATTACTATCAAAACAAGTAATGAACATATTCATTGTCAATTGATAAAACCAAGTTTAAAAGGAGATATTGTGCTTTCTTTTTCAAATAGCAAAGAGCTTACTAAATATGGATGTAAGGGTTCTTCAAATAATCTGTCTGCTAGCTTTCTAGTGGGTTTGGTAATGGGAAAAAAAATGCTTGGCAAGAATAATAACTCTGCCATTATATATACTGGAAAAACAACCTTTACAAGTAAAGTTGCTGCTTGTATAAAAGGAATTGCTTCAGCTGGAGTCGAAATACCTTTATCAGAAGATTCTTTACCAAATGATGATAGGATAACTGCTATTCATGTTTCCAAATACGCCGCAGAATTAAAAAAAGATAAAAATATTTATGAAAAAAGATTTTCAAAGTTATTAAATAATAATTTAGATCCTGAAGATTATCCAAAACATTTTGAAGAAATAAAGAATAAAATACTTTCAAGTGATTTTAATTAATGTTGCAAGAAGTAAATTCTAATTTAATTAACGAAAGAGTAATAAATAAAATTAATTCTATTTTGC
>JBBRRG010000033.1:0-10637 GCA_038200895.1 Candidatus Nitrosocosmicus sp.
GGAAGACTTTCAATTTATCCTATTTGATCATATCAAAACTCAAAGAGGAAATAGATCTGGATACACTATTGTCACTAATTCTAATACTCAGGCTACAGATGTTAGTCAAAATATAGAATCACCAATTCATATTAAAATATCATTAACAGAATCTATTAATCTATTAAATTTATTAGGATGTTCAATTGATATAAGGCTTTTCCCGATTTATGATGCACCTAATGAGGATATGCTTGATAGAATTAGAAAAGATATTGATAGCTTTACAATAAAATACAACTATTCGTTTGAAGACTATAGTTCGCTAAAACTAGACGGTCTCTTTTTTGGTACTACCGCAACAGGCAACATGCATAAAGAAATACCAAATAAATATGACTTGATAAAAGAAGATACACAGATAATAATTACTGACAAAGTAGGACTTTTAGCATGTCTTAGTTTGTACACAATTACCACTCTAAATGAAAAATTATTTGAAAAATTAAATAAATACGGCATACAGGAAAATGAATTAAATCAATTAAAAGAACTTGCTATCAAGAATTTAACCGAACCAAAGTCCTCATTAGGCAAAATAATTTCAAAGTTTTTACCTGACTTTGAGAATGAATTCGACTTTCAATCACATATACTAGTTACTTACCCCATTTCAAAAAACGGAATTTCATCTCTATATGAAATCTCAAAACTGATTAACAGTGAATTGATTATAAACGACATTCCTTTAATTGATAGAGACATTGCAAATTTTGTAACAAAAGAGTATTTAATATCTAATCCTACAGCATCAACACCTAATACCAATATAATACTAGTATCTAAAGAACTATCTTCCACAGTTATTGATGAATTAAATAAAAATAAATTTAATTCCAAAGTTATCGGAAAGGTAGGAAAAATGGGAACCCCAAGAATTACTTTTAACAATAAAAATGAATAGACATTACAAATTAGTTAATTTATATAGGAAAAGAAATTCATTAAGAATTAATAGATGATAAGGTAATTATTCCCAGGTTGTTCCTCTTAATTTAGAAAATTTTAAAAATGCTTTATTTTTATCTAAACCTGAGGTATTAGCATTGATTAAATTTGCCTCAACAAATATTGTTTTATTTAAAATACTTCCCCGTAAATCTGCTCCTTGTAAATCACTACCCATAAAATTAGTATTGTCTAAATTACTTTTAGTTATAAAAGAATTTTTCAAATTAGCAAACATTATTATTGCATTAGCTAAATCTGCACTTTCAAACCTTGAATTCATTAAATTAGATTGAACCAAATTTGTAGTTATGAGCTTAGAATTTGAAAAATTACAATTGATAAAAGTAATCCCATTTAAAAATGCATTAGATATATCTTTATTAGAAAAATCATTTCCATCTAATACTAACTTTAAAGTAAGATTGTTCATCCTCCATTTATTAAATTCATCAATATTTTCATTTTGTAGTAATACTAATCCTTCGGTTTGTTTTGACTCGGACACATTATAAAATTTATAATATCGATATTAATTTGTTGATTATAAAATGTATAAAATAATTTGTGCAATTTTAAACTCGATACAAATAAAAACTAACCACCTGTCATTTTTGTAAATTTATTATTTCGTTTAACATAGGAAACATAATCTATATTGGCAAGAGCAACCAAAGCCGATTCTCGTACTTCTTGATATTCATCATTCAAAGCTTGGTTTAAGGTAATTCTAGATTGTTCGGATCCGATAACTCCTAAAGCAATAGCTGCTTCGTGTCTTACAAAAAAACTTGGATCAGATAAAAGTGCTTTTGATAAAGCATTTATTCCGCTTATATAGCCCAGTTGACCAATCGAAAAAGCTGCTTCGTGTCTTACTAAATGATCGACATCATTTAATAAAACATCTCCAATTAATTCAACTGCCTTTTCACCAGAGATTTCTGCAATAATGCAAACTGCCCTGGTTCTTACAATATAATCTTCATGTTTTAATAATTTTTCAAAAAAAGTATCATCTTGGATATCAAAATGTTTTTCCATCTCTATTAGTAATTGTATTCTACTATCCAATTCAATTATCAAAATATTGAATCATTTATAATGGTTTGTAGAAAAAAATTTTTACAAATATTAAATATAGCTATTTATTCATAGAGATATAATGCGTGTAAGATATTGGAGACTTAATTTTGATGATTTAAAAAATGGTGAATATCCTATAGAAAATGTAAATCACTGGGAGATAAAGTGTTTGCAAGGAGAATATGAGCATTTTGGAGTATTCTGGTATAAATATGGAACCCCCTTTGATAAAGAACCCGTTAATGGAATATGTTTTTATTATAATGATATACCCCTAGATAAGGTTGAAGATATTGCTAATTTTCTTAAATCAAAGTATGGAGGAAAAACAGCCTACAGACAAACACGTGCTTTTTTACAAGGTTCAAAAGAATTTGCAGATAAACAATCAATAATCAATCTAGCAGAAGGATTAAGTGCAAGGTATAATGCTCCTATAGAGATAACAATCGAATTTGAAAAAATAGAAAAAGATACACAGGAAGAGGTTATAACGTTTCCTCCAAACAAGGCATTGCCTATTGTAGGTCCTGACTAATAATAAGACATTATATAAAAGGTTAAAATACCTATTATTACCGTTTAATATATCTTATAACAATGAACAAAGAAGAAAGTTTTGCTGAAAAAAAATTGAGGGGATCTGGCGGGTACACTATTGCCAAAATCAATGATATTGAACAAAAAATGGCAAATTTAGGAGGTCCTGAATTATTTTTAGCTGGGGTAGGAAGAATAGAAACTGACAGATTTATTAAGTATTATTGTAATAAGTGTGAAAAAGGTTATGAAGGAGCTCCAAATATCCATTATGAAAATCCAAATGAAGATTTAGGAGAAAATATAATACTGATTGAAAAAGGAGAATACAAATGCAAACTGTGTAACTGTACTATTGCACAATATAGAAAATTTAATGATACAAAGGAAGATAACGTTAAGTCGCAAGGTAGCAATGGTATAGAAAGGAAAACCGACATTCATGAAGAACCATTAAAAAAATCAGATCTAGATGTTCAAGAAAATAGGATGAACTCGGCTTCCAATAAATCTACAATAAGTAATTTAGAAGAAGTAGAGTATAGCCCAATTGAAAAGATAGTAGGTATTTCTACGTATAATAATAATGCACAATTAGTTGGAAAAATTTCCGAAATAGGTTTAAGAAAAATTTCAGAAGGTAAAGTCCAATTTAGTTTTAAAATAACCAATTCAAAGAAAGAAATCATGGAAGTCACATGGGATGATATAGATAAAATTGGAGATATAATGATCTTGCATGAAAAAGTTTATGATACTAACCTAAAATCTAGTAAAGATAAAAAAGATACTACTAGTAAGATAACAGACAAAAATCAGAATTCTAAGATTTGTACAAATTGCAACTATAAAAATGATTTAGAAGCCATGTTCTGCGAAGAATGTGGAAAAAAACTAGCAGAATAGGATATTAATTGTTTTTAAGTCCAATTCTTACATCTACCACCCTGGAGCCTTTTCCATCTTCTAGAACTAGTAGCGGGTTTATATCAAATTCTTCAATTTCGGGAAAATCAATGACTAGCTGGGATAATCTCAATAAGCAATCAACTATAGATGATATATCTGAAGGTTTTTCACCTCTAGCACCTTTTAATAAACCAATAGTTTTTATTGATTCAACCATATTTCTCGCTTCTGATTCAGAGATAGGTGCCAATCTGAAAATTACATCTTTTAAAATCTCTACATATATTCCACCTAAACCAAACAATAATAACGGTCCAAATAATTTATCTTGCTTAGCACCTAGAATTGTTTCTCTCGAATGGATTATCATTTCCTGAACAAGAATACCTTTAATATTTGCATCAGGATGACGTGTTTTTACATTAGATAATATCAATTTAAAAGCATATTTTACTTCATCATCACTTTTTAATCCAACTTTTACACCCCCAGAATCCGATTTATGTATAACATCTTTAGAAGATATTTTCATGACTACAGGATAACCAATGCTATTTGAGGCTTTAATTGCATCATTTTCATTATTTACAAGAATACTTTTAGGAACGGGAAAGCCGTATGCTTCAAGTACTTCATAACCCTCGTCTTCTAAAAGATTTGAGCGTCCTTGTCTTTTTACATCTGACAAAATATTTTTAACTTTATTTCTATCTGAAGAATACGATTTGATAGGCTCATTTTTTATATTTAACCATTTACTAAATCTATACATAGATTCAAGTGTTCGTATAGCAGGTTCGGCATACATAAAATGGGGTATACCACCTTCTGACAATATTTGTTTATTTTCCAATCCTTCAGCTAAACCCATCAAAGCTGCCAGCATGGTTTTACCAGTATTTTTAGATGTTTTGATTATTGTTTTAGCTAATTCATTATAATCCAAAGTTGCAGAAGGAGTACACATTGTGACTACGGAGCCGACATTAGGATTAGATAGGACTTCATGCAGAACCTTTTCAAATCTGTTAAAATCTGCATCACCTACAATGTCAACAGGATTTTTTGAAGAACCATGTGGAGGAATGGCTTTTGATATAAAATCTTTAGAATCAGAAAGGTCAGCCATTTGTATTTGATATTTCGAACAGGCATCTGTTGATATAATTGCAGGCCCTCCTGCATTAGAAACTATAGCAATACCCTTATTATCTGCAGGTAAAGGTTGTTTTGAAAAAACAGTAGCTAATTCAAATAATTCTTGCATAGTATCGACTCGAATTACTCCAGACTGTTTAAAAACTGATTCATAAACTTCATCTGATCCCATTAATGCACCTGTATGGGACATAGCTGCTTTAGCTCCTTCTGGAGTTCTTCCAGCTTTTAAAACAATTATGGGTTTTCTTTTTTCCAGAGTAATTCTTTTTGCAACATTCATAAATCTACGACCATCGTGAATATCTTCTAAATACATTACAATTACTTTTGTAGAGGGATCATCTTCAAGCAATTCAAGAATATCATTTTCATCCATATCGACTTTATTTCCCATACTAATTACTTTGGAAAAACCTATTCCTTGGGCCATCGCATCCTCCACGGTAGCTGCACAGATAGCACCGCTTTGAGAAACTAGTGCAATTTCACCATATTTAGGAGTTATTTTTAAAAATGTAAGATTCATAAGATTTTGTTCCGTTAAGCTCATTATTCCAAGACAGTTTGGCCCTATTATTCGGATTCCGTATTGCCTTCCTATATCTCCAATTATTTGCTCTAGTTTAGCACCAGATTCATCTACTTCTTTAAATCCAGCTGAAACAATTATAGATGCTCTAATTTTTTTTTTACCTATTTCTTCCATGACTGAAGGAACAATTTTACTTGGAGTTGCTACAACTGCCAAGTCTATATCTTCATCTACATCCAGAACACTTTTGTATGCTTTTATTCCAAATACAGAAGAACTACTTGGTGTGATAGGATAAATTTTTCCTTTGTAACCATTTACAATATTTGAAAAAATGGCCTTTCCTACTCCTGGTTTTTCAGAAGCACCAACTATTGCAATAGAAGTTGGTGAAAGAAAAATATTTTTTAAATTTGCAGTACTCAATAGAAAATTTAATATTAGATGGTAATAAAAATATTAACAAAAAATTTAGTTTTTATATTAATAAATTATTATCAAAAGCATTCAATGGCTATAAATGAAACAAGTTTAAAAATTGATACTACTAAGTTTATAAAGGATCTTCAAAGACTAATTAGAATTCCCAGTGTTTCTGCAAAAAAACAAAATTTGGAAGAATGTGCAAGAGAAATTGTAAAAATTATGAAAGAAATCGGAATTTTTTCAGAATTAATATATGTTGATAAGAATGATATAAACTCGGCGCCTCCAATAGTATATGGAGAAGTAAAATCAAAAGCAAATCCAAATGGAAAAACATTATTATTTTATAATCATTATGATGTTCAACCCGAAGAACCATTGGAATTGTGGGAATGTAATCCATTTGAAGGAACAGTAAAAGGTAATAAAATTTTTGGAAGAGGTGCTTCTGACGACAAAGGAGAACTAATAACAAGATTGAATGCAGTAGAATATCTATTAAAACATACAGGAGATGTTCCCTGCAACATTAAATTTTTGGTAGAAGGTGAAGAAGAGATTGGAAGTAATAATATTTCAAAGTATTTAAACAAATTCAAAAATAAAATCAATGCAGATGTAGTAATATGGGAATTTGGATACATTGATCAAAAGGAGCATCCAATAATAAGTCTAGGTATGAAAGGATTACTATATATAGAAATGATTGCTACTGGTCCCTCCAGAGATGTTCATTCGAGTTTGGCGGTATTAATTGAAAATCCGGCATGGAAATTAGTTCAAGCATTATCAACATTGGTTGACAAAAGAGGAATAATATTAATTGAAGATTGGTATAAAGAAATTAAAACATTAACTGAAGAAGAGATAAAAATAATAGAAAAAGAACCATTTGAGGAAGAAAGTTTCAAAAAAGAATATAGAATTAACAAATTTGTTAATGATATTGATGGAAATGATATTAAAAGAGCTCTAATAAATGAACCTACTTGCAATATCTCAGGATTAATTTCAGGATATACAGGAAAAGGAGCCAAGACAATAATACCATCCAAAGCATCTGTCAAAATAGATTTTCGATTAGTTCCCAATATGGATCCAAATCTTCAATTTGAAAGATTAAAAAAACATTTGAAAAAAAAAGGATTTGAAGATATCCAAATTATATGTATTAATGCAGAAGCTTCTGGTAGAACAGAAATAAATAATCCCTATGTAAAATTAATTCAAAAATCTGCAAACAAAGTTTTTGGAGCTTCGATAATTTCTGTTTCTTCTGCAGGTACTGGCCCTATGTATGAATTTATTAAAATACTAAAAGCTCCTTGTATATCTATTGGTGGAACATATATTTTTTCTAGGATTCATTCACCAAATGAATATGCTAGAATCGATCTACTTGAAAAAACTACAAAATGTATGATAATAATCATTAATGACATTTCAAAAATTTAAATTTATAATATTTAATATTTTTACTTATAAGTATGAAATGAGTTTTTATATATAGTGGATTTTGAATATCACGATAACCACCTTATAAAAGACTGGGAAAAAAATGTAGTAGCAAAATTAAATGAAAAAGAAAATATAAAAGAAATTTCGGAATATGCTCTTCATATTGCAAGGATTATTGACTACCCCAATCTCAGTATTGATCTTTATATGAAACAAATTGAAGAAATAGGTGAAGAATTAAAGCAAAGAATTAAAAATCCAAAAGATATGAGACCTACATGCATTATTGAAAAATTTAACGAGTTTTTTTTTGATGATATAAAATTTCATCCAAACATTAATGATTATTACAACCCAATTAATAACTATTTGAATATAGTTTTGGGAAAAAAAATAGGAATTCCGATAACTTTATCTATAATTTATATTCATTTGACAAGTTTTTTAAATTTTGAGTTGCAACCTGTAAATTTTCCATCACATTTTTTAGTAAAATATACACTGGATAAAGATTTGAATGAGTACATAATAATTGATCCATTTAACAAAGGCAGAATTATGGATGATTATATTCTTCAGGATTTACTAAATAAAGTAAACCCCAAATTGAAAGTTTCTATATCAAATAGTTTATTAGAGAAAGCAAGTCCATCTCAAATTTTGATTAGAATATTAAATAATTTAAAAAATGGATATGTAGAAATGGATGATATAGAAAAAATTGAAATAATTAATGAAATGATATTGTCATTAGACAGATTTAATCCAGAAGCAATAAGAGACAGCGGAATAATATTATACAGAAATAAAAATTTTAAACAATCGTTAAAAAGATTTTACAAATATATAGAATTAAATCCAGAAGCAGAGGATATTGATAAAATTTTAGAATTAATAAGACAAATTAGAAATGCAATATAAAAAGACAATATCAAACATAATTATACTATTCAGTAATTTAAAATATTTATTTTGATGGGTTATTAATCAAATCAATTTTAAATTTGATATAATAGTTTTTTCTAATACCAATCAACAATATATATAAAACAGATTTAACTAGGAAAACTTTTAATTAAACAAAAATATTGATTTAAAACTAAATATTCTTATTTATCTTAAGATATAGTACTTTAGCATTTTTCCTAGCTTCCTCAGTAATCTCTTCGTTAAAAATAGTATTACTTAGAGAGTCCAAAACTATTTGCCATTCTTTTATACTCAATAGTATACTTTTTTTATCAGCACTATCCATATTGAATTTTTTTAATGTTCTGTAATAAAATTCTATTTACATATTATATAGTAAATTTACAAATTAGTTTAAAGAGAAAAAATTAAATTTGATATTATTATGTCCTCTTTGAAATAACATAGAATCCATGAGAAGAAATAATCAATGCTGCTAAAGACATTTTTGTAGCAAATACCAAATTCCATGGAGTATTAGGATTTGGATAAGGCATATACAAGTTATCTAATTTTAACTGCCCCTGCAACAAATCTGCAGTAATTAATGCATTCCAGATAATAAAATTATAGAAGAATTCATATATCGAAATTATAAGTAGAACTAGAACAACTAACTGAAGTATAGTTTTTATACTCTTGGAAATATTTTTTACTTTATCTTGACCTAATTTGGTAACACAGTACCAACCCACAACTGATACAATCATAAGATATGTTACCAATTTTGCAAGTCCTTTAAAAGGAAATTCGGTATTGACCAAAACTTCACCAATTATTACCTTTCCTGTTGTAAGATATTCATTTAGACTTACATAAATAGAATAAAATGTAATTACAGCCATTATTACTGCACAAATATAAAAAACAACAAGATAAAATCGTCTAGAAAACAATTCATCCCTTTCGACGGTCAAAATCATTATACAAAATCGTTAAAATATCACATATATAAAATGTATTTTTAAAAAGATTTAACTACTTGAATGTTAAAAATAGTATTATTATATTTTATAAATCATATACAAGTTTCAAATATTTTTATAATCTTGTAAAGATCATTTTCTGTTACCAAAGGATGAACTGGTAAGGATAAAGCATGATGCCAAGCCCAGATAGTATTTGGTAAACTATCATCAGATTGGGATACAAAATCCTTATAGTATGGGGTTTTATGTACTGGAGGGTCGTAATATACTGTAGCACCTATTCCTTCATTAATAAGATGGTTTTTAACCAATTCTCTCTTGTTTTTATCTTTAAAACCAACGGTAAATAAATACCAATTAAATTTTTTATCCATAGTTTCCTCGGGTAAATTAATTATAGATTGTGTTTGTTCATATTTTTTTAATCCATTCGATAAAATATCTGCGTTATTTCGTCTTATCTTTAGCATTTTGTCTAGTTTTTTCATTTGAATTTTCCCAATACCTGCACTTAATTCAGGCAATCGCAAGTTCAGGCCAAATAATGTAGTATCATATCCATGTACCATACCATGATTTCGTATCTTTTTTAAATTTTCAGCAAAATCATCATTATTAGTAGCAATAGCTCCTCCTTCTCCTGTAGTAATTACTTTACTTGCGTAAAAACTAAAACAGCCTATATCACTTAAGGTTCCGGTTTGTTTTTGAAAATAGGTGGATCCTAATGATTGACATGCATCCTCTATTACATATAAAGAGTGTTCTCTTGCAATAGAATTAATTTCATTCATATTTGAAGGATGACCATAAAGATGGACTGGAATTATTGCTTTGGTATTTTTATTAATCTTCTTTTCTATATCAACAACATCGATAGTATAATCTTGTTTGTTGATATCCGCGAAAATCGGGGTGGCTCCCGCCGCCATTACAGAATTTGCAGTAGCAACAAAGGTAAAAGAAGGCAGAATAACTTCGTCTCCTTGTTTTATACCAATAGATAACAATGATGCATGGAGTGCAGATGTCCCAGAATTAACAGCAATTACATGTTTAACATTAATATAAGATTTCAAAATAGTTTCAAATTCTTGAACTCTTTTCCCTCCATCATTAGCAGGAGAAGTTAATACATTTTCTTCAAGTATATTCAATATTTCTTGTTTTTCCTCATCGCCTAGCAAAGGTTTGTTAATAGGGATCATTCTCTTGTTATAAAGAAATAACAACTATAAAAATTAGTAAATATATATAATTAGAAAGAAACCGTTTTATTTCATAAATTTATATTACTCAAAATTAATTTGATTCATAGGCAGGAAATTTTCCATTATATTGTTATTAATGTTAATTTTCAAAATATTCATAATTTTCAAAAACAGACTCATTTGTAAATATAATGGTAAATATCTATTTCAAAACATCTGTTATTAAAGATATAAAATTAGGTTTAAAACTTCATAGTATTTTCATTTTTATATATTCTTAGAATTTACCTATTTAGTTAATTCCATTTATTAATTGCGTATCAAAATATAATAGAGGGAAATAACAAGTAATTTTAGTGCAGATGTGGCAGAGTGGTCATCCTAAGATAATATTACTAGGACTGCAATATTGCGTCGGCCTTGAGTTAA
>JBBRRG010000034.1:0-10486 GCA_038200895.1 Candidatus Nitrosocosmicus sp.
ACCGTTAAATATTTGTCCAACAGCTTATCTATAATTTTTGAAATTATTTCATAATATTGTGTTAATTTTTATGTTTATTGATTTGAATTATCGTAATTTACTGTTTTTTTTTTTTTGAGAAGTATTGTTTGTATCGATTGATAATCAACATCATTTATATAATATTAATAATAATGTTCCATTAAAGGTATTGTTTAACATCTATTATTTTTTTGATAGTCTGATTTTATTAAAAAAAATAGTGTTTATTGTTGATAGTCGTTTCAAGTAGACAGATTATTGAAAGTTTTCTATTTGTTTTGCTTAAATTATTAATCAATCAAAGTAAGTCATTTCTCAGTTTTGTTTTTTCATAATACAATCTAACTTATATTTTTTGATGTATATCTATCTTTTCAATGAGCCAATATCAAAATATGCAAACTTCAGATATAATCGTTGAGGCATTAATTGATTGGGATGTAAAAGTTATTTTTGGTTTACCTGGAGATGGTATTAATGGTGTTATGGAAGCATTACGTAAAAGACAAGATAAAATTAAATTTATTCTTGTCAGACATGAAGAGTCAGCAGCCTTTATGGCATGTGCGTATGCTAAATATACTGGAAAATTGGGTGTATGTATCGCTACTTCTGGGCCCGGTGCAATTCATCTTCTAAATGGATTGTATGATGCAAAATTAGATAATACTCCAGTAATTGCCATAACTGGAAGAACGTATTCTGATTTAATGGGCTCTGGCTATCAACAAGATGTAAATCAGTTGCAACTGTTTGCCGATGTATCTGTTTATAATAATATGATCATAACTCCTGAACAAGCTGAAATGGCTGTTGATATGGCATGCAGAGCAGCATTGGCACAAAGGGGTGTAAGCCATTTAACAATACCAATTGACATACAAGAAAAAAAATTAGAAGGAAATTATTCAAAGCATAAAGTACCAGGTCATACATCTGATACTTTAGTAAATACGAGCAATACGCCAGACAAACAGCTGCTCGATAAAGCAGCAGACATTATTAATTTAGGAAATCGAGTGGTGATTCTTGTTGGTCAAGGCGCGCTAAATGCCGGCGAACAAGTCATATTAATTTCAGAAAAAATAAAATCGCCTGTAATTAAAGCATTATTGGGTAAAGCCGTAATCCCTGATGGTCATCCTAATAGTTTAGGTGGCATTGGTATGCTTGGTACCTATCCAAGCGTAGAGGCAATGAACGAGGCAGATACATTACTAATGATAGGGACATCATTTCCTTATATGGAATATTTGCCAAAGCCTGGACAAGCACGAGGAATTCAAATAGATATAAAACCTGAAAGGATTGGATTACGTTATCCTATTGAAGTAGGTCTAGGAGGTGATTCAAAAAAAATACTTTTGGCATTACTTCCATTATTAAATGAGAAAAGTGAAGGAAGTATTCAGTCCAGTTTTCTTTTATCAAAACAACAATCAATGAAAAAGTGGAATGATTTTCTATCATTGCAAAGTAGTCTCAATACTAATCCAAATAACAGTAAACATCAGATAACGATCAAGCCTCAATCTATTGCTTCTGCCGTTTCTCAAAATCTTGATGATGATTCTATAGTTTCAGTTGATAGTGGAACTAATACCTTATTTGCAGCACGATTTATAAATATTAGAAAAGGTATGAAGTTTTCCTTATCTGGTACATTGGCATCCATGGCTTGTGGTCTATCATATGCAATAGCAGCTAAAATTGCATATCCTGAGCGACCATCTATAGCATTTGTCGGAGACGGCGGGTTTTCAATGCTTATGGGCGAATTTGCTACGGCCGTCAAGTATAATTTACCAATTAAAGTAATTATATTAAAAAATAACACTTTGGGAATGATTAGGTGGGAACAAATGGCATTTTTAGGAAATCCTGAGTTTGGTGTTGAATTTTCAGATATAGATTTTGCAAATTTTGCTAAATGCTGTGGAGGTAAAGGTTATACCATAAAAAATTCAAATGAAATTGAGCAGGTGATGCAGGCAGCTATGGGAGAAAAAACAAAACCTGTTATTGTTGAAGCATATGTAGATCCATTTGAACCTCCGCTACCGCCTAAAATAGATGACACATTTACTAAAAATATTGCCGAGTCTTTTGCAAAGGGACAGCCTTATGCTAATAGGATTGATCTTACGCTGTTTAGAAATAAAATTAGTGTATCAGCAAATGAAACTGAAATAGATGCGGAAAATGACAAAAATTCTAACAAATAACGTCTTTAAAAAAGATTCATCTCATCTTTACAGTGATGGTTTTGCAGAAAAACTAATTCAAAAAATCTAAGAGAGAATCCAAAACGGCAACGGATAAAGATGAAAAATTCTGATATTTTAAATTTTCAATCTTGTAAATTATTAAATTTGTGTCTATATGCATATAAAAGATTAAATGATATTCTTTTAATAATCATAAATCCTAGTTTGCATACTAAAATTTTTTGATTATTTTTTCATCTTTTTCAAAAAGAAATTTAAAAATAAAAATTAAATAAATGACACTAATTTAAATAACTAGTATAAATTGTTACCAATTTGAATTGGAAAATTCTTTAACTAATTTAACTCAGATATACAAATAAACTAAAATAGAGAATTCGAAGTAATAAAGAACATAAAAACCTTAAAGTGCATTTATGACAACGACAAAATGATTATAACTTGATTGCGTTAGTTTCAAACGATAAATATAAAATATTCGTACTAGAAATATTATTTGAGACATATTGAACTGAAAACTAATAGTCTTTCGATGGAAAAACAGTAATAAAAATCATCCATAACAAAAACCATACTTCATTTTCAGTTTTATAGTTTCTTTATTTGATACCTATATAGTCTTTATCAACTCATAAACAATTACGAAATTGTATTAAGTTTATAATAATACATTGTAGTATCCAAATATTATTATCCAAAGATTCACAATTCTTATATTTATTACAAGTTTTAATACTTCATGAAAAAAATTCTTATCATTTTACCATCGATAATAGTTCTTCTGGCATTTCTTACGATATCAACAGGTTTGAACAACGATGCAAATGCACTCCCAGGATACTGCCCTCCGATCTGCCTCGACGAGGTTAACCAGCATGTAAATGGTGCTATAAAAGCATTGGATAAAGCAGATATATTTAAAGCACAATCTGAATTAAATATAGTTAAAAGTTTATTGGATCAATTAAAGGATATGACTACTACTTCTACCAAATAAGGATATGGATATTTATTTCTTCTAATGATGTGAAAATATAGCAAGTTTATTTAGAATAGTGACTATGTCGGTTATTTTAATACATATTTTATTATACAAAATGTAAATAATCTACAATTTCTTCCAAATTAAAATTTGTTTTTAAATAGTTTATACTTTATTTTAATGTAGTGATAATATAAAAGAAATAGATAAAACCGGATATAATTTCAATTAACTTATAATTATAATTGTTAGAAGAAAATATACTTTTTTAAAGATACTGTATAAGGATTATCTAATTCTTTTATAGCAACAACTTACAAATTAATTGTTGGCTTCATTGATTTCACAGAAACTTAAATATAATTTCGATTATGCCTTTTATTATAGGTTATATTTTTTGTGTTCCTTGGTTTCTATATCATCTTTTTCTTTTTCAGTCTGAGTATTTATTATATATATAAACATAGGAGGAAACCCAGAAGATGCTTTTATTTTATAATCAAGAATTTTGTTATACTGGTCCATAAATCCTTTAATATATGCCATTTTATTATTTATTTCATTTATAAATGAAATTCCGTTTTGACATTGTACTGAAATCCGCTGTTTTTGTGCATTTAATTCATCAATTTCTTTCGTTACCAAATCTCTTTTTTCAATCTGGTATTTTATTGCTGATTTGATGTCTCTATATCTTTTCAAATCATCAATCAAATACTTCCAGTACTCTGGTCTATTATTATTTCTAGTCCACCAATTGTATTGTTTTTATTATTTTCATATTGATTATTGCTAGGATCCGGAATAGAATCAACATGACCAGTATTATTATTTGTAAATAGTTCAACCAGTCGATTAATGTCTATAATATCGTACTCAGTTATTCCTTTTTGAATAAGATTGGATAAGGTTGGTCCGATTGATGGTTGTAAACGGAACAGAATACTATCTCTAGTTACTTTATTATTTTTTACTTTGGTTTTAAATCCAAGTTTATAGTCATATTGATTTTCTATATCTTTAAGAAACTTGGATATTGCCTCCTTGGATGAGATCTTGTTAGCCTCTGCTATTTCATAAATTGCATGCCATAATTGCTTTAGTTCTTTGAACCCAAACCTCATACCTTCAAGTTCATAGTAGATATCCATAGTTTGTTTATGGGTACTGACTTGAGATTCTAAAGATAACAGCGAGTTATTTAAAGATGTTATTTGTTCAGAGAGCGTTCTAATATTAGCTTCATTTGTATTTATCATTAGTTTAAGGAATAATGATTTCAAATATTCATCTATTATTTTATAAGCGTCGTATCCATGCTCTTTGAAATCGTTATAAGCTGTGAAAATCTTTGGATATTGTCTTTTATTTTGATACAATAGTTATTCCATAGCATTTCTTCCAGATTATAGAAAAATGGAAGATATGATAGTACGACTCTTTCTTCTCGTTTTATTCGGCTAAGGCTGTTAATTGCGTTACTTTTTTATATCTCTAAGTTTGCTATCTTTTATTTTAGATTTCTTCTATAACTTTCCAAATTATTACATTCTTTTTTAATTTGGTCGATATAGTATGATATTTGAGATAAATGGTATTCTGATTTTATCTAAAGAATCCATTTCTAGTTTTGGATTGGTATTGACATTGGTATTGTGAATTGCATTGATATTATGATCCGGATTAAGAGATGGCATATTATTTGTATATAAATAGGAATTTGGATTATTGTTATAGACAGCAGATGGACTTAAAGCAGTTCCTGTCCTAGTAGTATCTTGATGAAAAGTGGCAGAAGCACTTTTTAGAATGGTCGTAGAAGAATTAGAATTAGAAGTCTGTTTTTTATACCTTCTATCCTCTTCGCCATCATCATCGTTTCTGTCAATAAAAGATCTTATGCTATTATTGGGATTGTGATAGAAATCAAACAAATCCTTAATCCACAATGGAATTATAGCTGGTGGAATACCTTGATTCTTACAACTTAAATAAATCTCCTTAACAAAGGTTGAAAATTCATTATCTTTTCCTTCGATTAATATACATCTATTATCTTCATCTCTATTAGTATCAACTCCCAGTTTTTTTCAATAATTGGACCATTCTATAGCCTTGAGCAAATTGCTCCATTGACATCTTTGATTTTTTAACTGTAATTGCAAAGGCTCTTAAATAATCTATTTCAGGTATATTTATTCTCCTCTTCTAATCTTTAATTGTATTGGATATTGAACCTGTTGAAATTCTGGTTTCTTTAGATATTTCGTCCCTTGATTTGCCATTGAGATATCTCTGTATCACTAGTGATTTAATAGAGAAGTTTGAATTCTGCAATCCTTATATTGTATACTATCAACAAAAAGCTTTATAAGCAAAATTAAAAGCCGTCATTTCATCCGTCATTTTTGTCACTCTTTCCGTCAAACCCGTCATAAAAGCCGTCATTTTTGCTGATCGTGGGACAAGCGTGATTTGAGCATGGCAAAGCACTTCTTATAGTTATTGCAACAGTTGAGGAAAATTTTTGATAATATAACAACTACATAATAAGGACCACTAAAACGCGTCCCTTACCATTGGTTAAAAACCTCTGATATATGTCCGTAGTAATGTTTCGTTCAGATATCTTATCCTGCTAAAGAACCGATGAAAACGTTCTTGTGAATCTATCGACATACCGCTGTATCAATCATTATTGATTGACGTCTTGTGAGCAATGAGGTTATAGACACTTGCAGAGTCTTATTAGGTGGGCCAATAGCAATAAACCTGCCGATTTTCACCAACCCCCTTAGAACTGAAGTCATTGCTTTTGCGTTTATCAAAGTTGCAAGGATAGCCTTGGCTCCTTTTTCTCCATCTTTACAAGCTCTTCAACCGGGTCTTGCGATTGGCTATCAAAGTAATGCTTTGCTCCAAGTTTCTAGGCCAGCTCTTCCTTGTCCTTTCCTCGTGCAATAGAAATAGCTTTAAAACCCATTTTGCATGAAACCTATATCCTTGTAACCAACTTCGCCTATACCAAGTACATCAACAACATCTCCTCTACGAGCAACGCTATTCCAAAGAGCATTATGCATAATAATTCCTGCACGCATATTAAAGGCGCAGGTTCCAGAGCCGAAGGTTCATTAGTTGTGTGTAAATACTTCTACTGAGGCTGTCATATAGTATGCATATCCTCCATCATAGGTAATTCTAGTCACTTCTTCTTCTTCTTCTTCTGTAGCAGTTGCTGCTTCTCTACAAGCAAAGAAATCTGTTTTTACAATATACACATTGACCCCCCATATTGACCTCCATGCCCTCCTAACACCTACCTGTTATCCTGGCGTACATTTAGTTACACTATTACTATTATTGTCTATTGTATCAATAATTCCCACGACTTCATGCCCGGGGACCCTTGGATATAGAATGACTAAAAAAAATATTCGCTATTTTACTCGAGAATCGCTATGACATATACCATGGCTTGATCTTTGATGAGGATCTGACCTTGACTACGCTCTGGCATCGCTCGTTCTATAATTTCAAAAGTCCCATTAGCTTTGGAACCTATATTAGTGATTCATGCATAAAGACATCTGATAAATAGATTTTTTATTAATCCAAAACAAAACAATAAAAAAAAATAAGAAAAGAAATTTATTGTCCAAATGGAGTAGGTAAGTCAGCTCCTCCATATGTATCTGCAGAATTAGGATCTTTATCTGAATTGGGCTCTTCTGTTACAATGAATTGTTTATATGTATAAGGGTTCACCATGTTTTCAGTAAACTGTAGATGACCAGTTTCATATTTTCCTAAACTTAATTTATAATTAGAACCTCCTGCATCTACAAGCCATCCTTCAAATGCTTTATCTTGTTTTGGTTGTGCTCCCGTAATATCAGATGAAATAGTTGTTTTATTTCCAGTTGCATCAATTGATACAGTACCTATTTTTTCGGCACTAAAACCAGGCCCTGGATTTTTTGCTTTGTTTATATCTAATGTAATGGGTGCAGCTGAAACAGACTGAAATGCCATAGTCATTGTAAACAGAGCAGCTGTTATAATTCCAACGAAAATAATGTTTTTTGAGATCATTGCTTAAATAATTGAAAACTATTATAAATATATTTAATAGTATGAGTGACTATGAGTTTTTTATTGGTCTATAGATAATAAAATGGTAAAAATTAATTTGAATATATGATAAAATCATTACTTTGAAAACTCACAAAGAAGTAGTATGGGTAATGGGTATCATCGATCTATAATCTTTTCTAAGTAAAGTCAAAGTTTAAAAATTAATAATGTTTTTTTATTGCACAATCCTACTCAAACTATGACGTTCTTCACAAATACTAAATAGGCATATCGTCGCTTTAAGAAAAGCATAAGCAAATTATAACGTATTTAAACTTTTATATATATTAATGGTTATGGCAGAAAGAAAGCGTGATTTTAGTGTTCTTATGATTTGTACTGAATACCCCCCAATGCAAGGAGGTATAGGAAGATATACTTACAATCTAGTAAAATCATTACGTGCATATGGGGACATCGAAGTCAAAGTTCTTTCTAATGCTGATGGAAAAGCAGGTGATTTTAAAGGAATATCTCCTTTTGCAGAAAACAATACTGAAGTTATAGATGAACTAGTTCAAAAAATAAAACCTGATATTGTACATATTCAACATGAGCAAGGCCTTTATAATTTTAAAACTCATCCTTTACAACCATCTAAAACTAAAACAAGCATAGACAAATTTTATTCTATTTGCAAAGTTCCAATAGTATCAACATTTCATACATCTTATAAATTTAAAACTTGGATGCAGTCAATTCTCATCAATGGAAAAGATACAATACATTTAAGGTATTTATATGAATATTGGAAGCATTTGATTAATTATTTCTCTTTTAAAAGGACTACCTCATATGCAATGTCCAAAAGTTCTGCAGGTATTGTGTTATCAAAATATATGACAAATTTGGTTCCAGGTAGTCAGGTTATCTATCATGGCTCTGAACCTTATCAATCTGTTGAAATTGAACAAAAAAAAGCAAGACGTTTATTTTCATTACCAGAAAATGAAAAAATCATATTAATACAGGGATTCTTAACTGCAACAAAAGGTTGGAACATTGTAAAAAAAATGAATATACCTGATGGATGGAAATTGGTAATAAATTATTCTAAAGATCACTACAATAAGCAAATAATTGATCTAAAATTAAACAACAAAAAAAATATAATAAATTTGGGAAAGGATTATCTCTCTGAAGAAGACCTGTCTATTTTATTTTTTGCATCAGATATTATTTTTTTACCTTATAAAGCAATAGCAGGTTCAGGAACTATGTTTGATGGTTTAGGACATGGAAAGCCATTTTTAGCTTCAAATAATGGATTTTTTAAAGAATTTTCAAAACTTGGCTTAGGTATAGTTGCCAAAAGAAATGCCCACAGTTTTGAGAAGGGTCTAGAAATACTTGATAAAAACTATGAAACATTAAGATTAAATGTAAATGAATTTCGAAAAAGATTAAAATGGGATCTTATTGCTAAACAGCATATTGATATTTATGAAAGTATTATTAATAGCACAATAGATAACAATAGTATTAAATTAATTTCAGCTGCAAAATCAAAATTACTCGAAAAACCTTAAACACATGTACATATAATACAGAGCCATAATATACGAATAATCATAGATAACAATATTTTGTTACTAATTAATTAAATTCAAAGAAAATATTAGAAAAGATAATAATAATAACTTTGCCAAATGTTCAATGTTATATAATCATCTTTTATTGTCTATGATGGAAATTCGTTTTATTTCACTAGATCTTGCAAAAAACACATAAATTTTATTTATAATGTTTTTCTTTTATAAATAAATTAGTTGCATCATATGCTCATTCTAATTCCGATGTATTAACCTTTTCAGATGTTGCCTCTTCTGATACTTCTTTTGTTTCCGTTACTGGCTTCTTTTTAACTATAATTTCCTCTTTAACATATGGTTTTTTTGTTATTGACACTTCCTCCCTTTTTAAAGGAATTGATATTTCTGTCCTCTTCTCTACCTGTTCTTCTATTGGAGATGAAGATGGTGATGATTTTTGTTCTGTAGATTGTATTGACGCCATATATGAATTATAATCACTATTAACAGGTCTTCTTTCAATCAATATCTCTTCATGTGTAAGTTTGATTTCTATGGTTTTGGTTTCTCTAATGGGCTCTTTTGTAATGTTTATACTATCTTCTGTAATGTTTTTTGTGACCTTTAGATCTTCTCCCATTATTGGAATTTTTATCGTTTCCGTATCTTTTGATATTTCTGCAGATTCAGGTGATGGTGCTGGATTATCATCAAACTTTTTATTCTCTTTTTCTTCATATCGTGACAGTTCGCTTTCATTAACTTTTAATCTAATGACAATGCCATCAAAGTTTTCTACTAATGATTTAGGTATGTGATATCTTTTTTTATCTAAAAAACCCTTTTGTATTATAATAAAAGTATCCTCTACTTCATGGACTTCACCTAAATCCATACCACCGATTCCAATTGCTTCTTTTTTTATTACGCTATTCCAATCAATATTATTATCAAAAGACATTGTTGTATAATATCCAATACCAACACATATAACATAATCTACTTTATTATATTATTTCTTCTTTGTGATTGTCAGGATATTTTATAGTTAGCTGTTCTGATTTAACATCTATTTCTATTTTTTGTTTTTCATTAGTTTCATATTTTTTTATAACTATTTCTCCAAGCTTTACCATTTTTTTATTAATTATTATTTCTTCACCCCATATTGGTATAATATTCTCTTCTTTTTTAGAATTGTAGTTATTTTTATCAATGGATATTGGTATCAATTTTTCATTAGAATTAGTAGATTTTTTATTATGAAGATTGTTGTTTTTATGATGAATAACTTTAATATCTTCTGAATGTGGAATTTCTTCATTACTATCTTTGTTTTTGTCCTTCTCATGAGAAAAAACATCGGTTAGTTTGTCTTTTATTTTTGAAAAGATTTCTATCCTTTCATTTTCACTATAAGAGTCAAATTCTTTACCGTTTATATACGCCTCTTCATATTTTATTGGAATTTCGATTTTTTTTATTGATGTTATCCATTTCTTTGCTAAAATTAATTGTGTTTCTTCGGTTTTTTTGGTAATGTCAAAATTTTCTGTAAACAATGGAATTTTTTTTACTATTTCTTC
>JBBRRG010000035.1:0-10450 GCA_038200895.1 Candidatus Nitrosocosmicus sp.
AGTTGTTTTTTTATTCTACGCCATAAAAAAAATTAATTATTGTGTAGAATTAGTTAAATTGTTTCTTTCACCTAGTGGTATATTTATGAATGGAATTGCACCCGCATTGCCAGCTGCACTACTACCAGCACTACCGCTTGCACTGCCTCCACTGCTTCCAGTTACTAATGGAAGTTTTCCATCCCATTTTTGAGCTTTTAGCCAATCAAGATAGATTGTGCTGTTATGAAGTTGTTTATCAATTATACTAATAGCTTGGGATTCTCCCTGTGCTCTTAATACGTTAGATTGTTTTGTACCTTCTGCTTGTGCAACATTTCCCTTTTGTTCCCCTATGGCCTTTGCTTCAGTTTGCTGGGCTTCGATTTGTATTCTCTGTAAATCATTTTGAGCCTGTAATGCGCGTTGCTGGGCCTCTACTTTGGACTCGACAGCTTTAACAAACTGATCGGAGAATTTGAAATCGGTGATTGAAATAGTATCAACAAGGATGTTATAAGGAGATAATCTTGACTTTATTGTATCTAAAATTTCCGCCTTTACAATTTCTCTTTTAGTAATTAGTTCTTCTGCATTAAAACGAGCAGTAACCTGTTTTACTGATTCTTGAATAGCTGGGACTATTATCCTATTGGAATAATCAAATCCAATCTGTTTATATAATGCTGGAACTGCATTAGGGTCAACATGGTAGTTTAATGCAACTTCTGTGAGAACATTTTGAAGGTCTTTTGATGCCGATGTGGTGCTTTCAACTATTTTTTGAGTTCTTATTTCAAATTGTACTATAGAGTCTCTAAATGGAAGAACAAAATGAATGCCTTCGCTCAAAGAAACAGAAGTATCTATAGCGCCAAATTTTAGTAATACTCCACGAAAACCTCCATCTACAATTTTTACACTTGATGATAGGATAACAAAAATAATTATTACTGCAATTATTGCTGGAATTACTATTTTCAATGGGCTGGAAAAACCCGATCCTCCCCTACCACCTCCGCCGATATCTTCTAAAGGTTCACCATCGGGAGTGATTCGTCTATTTCTCTTACGTCTAAAAAAATTAACCACAAATAATTAATATACATGAATTTAATTTAAATATTTGTAAATATTTATTCAATTTTTCTCTTTACCAAAATATTCTAAAAATTCTTTAGAAAATTTTCCTGATTCAATTAAACTGGGGTCCTCTTTTTGATTGCTTTCTTTTATCCATACAATGTTACCATCCAGATCAATTATAATAAGATTAGATCTTTCTAAATACTTTAAAATTACATTTATTTTATCTAAAGTCAATTGCGGCTTTAATATTTTTCCCAGATCTCTTAATTTTGGAAATGGCTTTACTTCTTTAATTTTTTTCAAGAAAAATTCAACATCAGACTCTGAAAAATCATTTGAAGCAGATAAATTTCTTTTTTTGTTAATTTTTTTTTTCTTGATATAAATTTTGGTAAAAATTTTATTAATAAACCTTTTTATAAAATTATTCAGGTGAATTTATATCGATATAGATACGATTCATAATAAACTCGATTCTCCCATTAGCTTTATTATTTATAGCAAGGTTTTTTCTTAATTTGGTCATTAACCATTTTGATAACTAAAACATGTAAATAGTGTAAAATTATAAATTATATTACTAAATTTTTTTAGGGAAATTCTTTAAAACTATTACGATGTTATAATATATTAAATATATAATTCATAGAGAAAGAATTATTTTGTACGAAAAGTTAAACAAATAGTTTGTCAATAGACGAATCAATCAGAATAAATAAAAATCAACTTAATAAAAGATTGGATTTTATTCGTAGTGCCCATAACGAAAAAAAAGAAAATGATCCAAGAACAGATAGAATGGAAGATTATCTTGAAGTAATTTATGAATTAATTCAACAAAAAGGATATGCTACAACAGCAGACATTTCCAAATATCTTAATGTTAGTTCTCCAAGTGTGACCAAAATGGTAAAAAAACTAGATGAGAGTAGATACTTAATTTATGAGAAATATCGGGGATTAAACCTGACAACAGAAGGAATCCATATTGCAAAGAATATTCATGAAAAACACACTTTGTTTGTTGAATTTTTAAAAATGATCGGAATAGATGATGAAACTGCGCATTTGGATGCGGAAGGAATCGAACATCATCTTCATCCTCAAACTATAAAAAAACTTGAAAAATTTATAATTGTGTTAAAAAAAAGAGACCCAAAGTTGATTGAGGATTTACAACACAAAGATGTAAAAGAAAAATAAAATTAATTAAACTTTGCTCTGTGATTGTTATTCATTGTTAAATGTCATGGAAATGGTAATTTTATATATGTACCAATATTGGAAATATCCCAAATATTATTATTAGTAGGTTGTAATAATCCGCTTAATTTATTATCTTGATAATTTCCACAAAGATTTAGAAAATCACAATCTGTATTAAAAGTGGTTTGATTTGATTTATAGCTTTTGGAATATACATATACCGGATATTGACTTGGAAAGGATTCTGAAAAAGTATATTTCATGTAGTATTCATTTGTTGAAATAAAAATTACAAAAAAGATAGAAGAAATTACAATAAATTTAAATATCCCATTCATCTGATGTTACCATTCATTTTAAGGGATAAATTATAATTGCATTTCCATATATAGTGCTATTATTTTGATTCTAAGATATATACCAGAAAAATAACATAATAAATAAAAAAAATATTTATCAATAACAATTACTAAAAAAAATTGCGATATATGAATAATAGTTTTTATAAACAAAAATATTATAAAAACATGACCCTACTTTAAACAATGAAAATATAATAAAAATTATAAAATAATATCAAAGATAACAAAAAAGTTATATTTTATAGATGAAATTAACAACATTGAATAAATTGGAGTAATTGCAAGTGCATGTTTCTAACAAATATAAATCTAATTCAAAGAAAGATTTTGGTATTCTTATAGTGGTTGAGGGTATAGATGGATCTGGAAAGTCAACTCAAATACATTTGCTTGATACATGGTTAAGATCAAAAGGATATAATGTTTTTTTTACCGAATGGAATTCATCTACATCTGTTAAGGAAATTACATCCAAAGGTAAAAAAAAGGCTATATTAACACCCACAACTTTTTCGCTTCTCCATGCCACAGATTTTGCAGATCGATATGAAAGAAACATATACCCATTATTAAGAGCAGGGTATATTGTACTTTCTGATAGGTACATCTATACTGCATTAGCAAGAGACATTGTAAGAGGTTGCGATAGAAAATGGGTGGAAAACATTTATGATTATGCAATTAAACCCGATGTAGTTTTCTATTATCAAGTACCAATAACTGTAGCAGTTAATAGAATAATCTTTGGTAGATCAAAATTGAAATATTACGAGGCTGGGATGGATTTAAAGTTAAGCAAAGATGAGCATGAAAGCTATAGAATTTTTCAAGGAAAAATTATTAGCGAATATGAATCAATGATCAATTCCGAAAAGTTCACCGTAATTGATGGAACAATGGATATTGAAGAACAACAAAAGATCGCAAGAAAACATGTTTTAAAGATTCTCAGCACCAAAGGAATATTAGAGTAATAAATCTTCAAAAAAATAATAACCTTTAGAAATGGTGATAGAAATCGATATCAAAAAAGTTAACAGAAAAAAAAACAAAATAAAATTTATAGATTCCGGTATAAAATATCTTCAGGATATAGAAATAAAAGGTTCTTTTATTGTAATAGAAGGTCCAGATGCATCTGGAAGAAGTACCCAGATTGACAAAATAACAGCGAAACTTGAATCTGATGGACATGCGGTAATGAATGCAGGTATAAGAAGATCGGATCTAATTTCTAAAGGAATTATAGAAGCAAAAAGAAATTATTTGTTGGGAAAAAGAACAATGGCGCTTTATTATGCCGCCGATTTTGCGGATCAATTAGAACACAAAATCATTCCCGCATTAAAAGCTGGTTTTATTGTACTTTCTGATAGATATATCTATACATTAATAGCCAGAAGTTCTGTTAGAGGAGTAAATAAAAACTGGTTGCACAGTTTGTTTAGTTTTGCCATCAAACCAGATTTAGTTTTTTACTTGGATGTCGATTCATACAACTTAATCCATAGGGTATTTCAAAAAAACTATTCTTTGGATTACTACGAATCTGGACTGGATCTTGGAATTTCCAATGATATTTTTGACTCATTTGTAAAATATCAATACATATTGAAAAAGGAATTTGAACTGATGAGATCAAAATATGGTTTAATCAATATAGATGGAAATAATACTATTGAAGTAATATATCAACAAATTCAGTCAAAAATAGATAAATTTTTAATATTGGATAATAAAGAAATAGTAAAAAAAAAATAAATCAGTAATATTTGTGTAAATTAAAAAATAGGATTAAATCTATTATAATGTTTGTATGAATTACAAGTAAAAAATATTGTTTCTAAACTGAATAACTAGTAGTTTGACATTTTCTAATATTTTTTATTAAGGATTAATACTACATATGCTAAATAAATAGATAAATAAATAAGTCAACTTGTACTAAAACGCATATAAAATAAATAATGCACATGACAATTATCAATTATAAAAGTACAAAAATGAATACAAAAACCCACACAAGTAAAAATTCTAAAGATTATAAATCAAGAACAAATAGCGAAAAATCTAATTTTTTGGCTTTAATGATAAAATTGGTTACAAATATAGAAAATGTCCAAAAAAGTGGATGGACATGGATAAATTATTGTTTTTGGTAGGGAAGATAAGGTGGTGACCTCCATTTCAGAATGGAAAAGATGGATATTATATAATCTAATTGGCGAGGGTATCCACAATGTTCTATTTGAAGATCAAATAAAGAAATTATCAGGAAGACACTATGAAAACAATTTAACAATTGCTTTAAATATTTTAGTTGATAATGGTATTTTATTAAAATTAGAAACCAATAAGAGAAAAAAATTTATTGTTAACTATGAAAGATTAAACGACGCTCAAAAAATATTGAATGATACCAGAAATTGGATATATAGCAAAGATGATGGTAATGAAAAAGATTATAATAACATACATCAATATTTTTCAGAACCTGAAGGATATACTTTTTGGTTTAACATAGAGGAACAACAGCCGCGTAAGAAAAGAAGTATTTATAATTTATATTATAAAAAAACAGATGATTTAGATTTTACGGCTCAAATTATAACTCAAAGATATTCTCGAATATTACATATGGGATCTTTAAGACAAAACAATTCCATCATTTCAAAATTATGGCGAGCTTGTCAAGAATTATCCCAAACGAAAAAAGGCAAGTTTATCTTGCAAGATTTGCAAGATAAGGAGAGAAAAGCCTGTGGAAATAATAGACAGCGTGGAAAAATCTCTTTAGCAATATTAAAAAAATTAGAATATATTCAGGAAAATGGCAAAAAGGGAAATTCTACATCATTTAAATTAACAGGAAAGCACCCACCATTTACTACCCTGGATAATTTAATCAATACATAATAAAACAAACTATCTAATCGCAAACCTATTATTAAATTATTTATCATATATATTATGGAAATACTTGAGGATAAAGTTTTAGCTAAAAACATATTCCAAAAATATACTATAAATCCAAAGAATTGGAATTTTGTAATTTCGACAACTTCTATGAATGACGGTTTTTTTGATGCAACAATAACAAATCCTGATGAAGTATGGCAGTTAAAAATTGATTCATTATACAAACCTTTTCCAATAATTAATGGAACAAAAGTCGATACAGAGTTGGCAAAAATGAAAAAAATAATTAACAAAAATATCGTTCCTTTTGGATATAGAAAAATCGATCCACCCATGATAATGAATTTATTTAAAAAAATATCTGAAGAACAAGAAATTATCGCCAGAAAAGATATCGATTACATGAATAAAGAATTAAATTCATTTCTAGGTTCACTTGAAACAACTGTCCCTGTGAAAGATACAGAATATTTATATGGACCGTTTTTATTTACAGATAAAAACATTGTCGATAAGAATTCTCCTCAGAAAAACGCGTCCGAAAAATTAGCAATAAATATGAAGAAAAAAATTAAAGAAAGATATCCAAGCTATGGATAAAAAAATTGAAAGGACAAATAAAAGTTAATAAATTTAAAAGTGAGGTTTTAAAAAATAACCCCTTGAAAGATCCATATATAAGAGACTTGGTGATATATTTACCGAAAAATTATTCAACAAGTTATTCAAGAGGCTATCCAACAGTTTTTTTATTACCTTCGTTTGGAAGTGATAATTATTCCACAATTAATAACAATCCATTTACTTTGACAATTTATCAAACATTGGAAAAATTAATTGATGAAAATAAATGTGGCGAAATGATAATTGTTAGTGTTAATTGTTTTAATAAGTTTGGAGGAAGTCAATATATAAATTCAAATGCAATTGGCAATTATCGAGATTATTTACTCGAAGAAATTGTACCTTATATAAATTCAAAATACAATGTATCCACTAATGCATTACTGGGGAAATCATCAGGTGGTTATGGCGCAGTTACTATTGGTATGCAATATCCAAAAATATTCAAAGCAGTAGCAGCTCACTCATTTGATTCGGCATTTGAATATTGTTACCTACCCGATTTTCCAATAGCATATAAAATGCTTAAAAAAGAAGGAGGCCCAAAAAAATGGTTATCAAATTTCTGGAAGAAAGAAAATAAAAATGAAAAAAATGATTTTACCACTTTAAATATTCTGGCCATGGCTGCCCATTATTCTCCAAAAAAATTAAATGGTGATAAAGTGGGAATAAATCTTCCATTTGATTTAAAAACAGGGGAACTAGATGAAAAAATATGGAATGAATGGAAGACCAGAGATCCTATAAATATGATTGATAAATTTAAAAATAATTTAAAAAATATTGATATATTATTTTTTGATTGTGGAATAAATGATGAATTTAATTTATTTATAGGAACAAAGATTTTTAGCGAAAAATGCAAAAAATTTGGAGTAGCTCATGAATATGTGCAATACGATGGAGGACATTTTAATACAAATTTTAGGTATGCTGTATCTTTATCCAAGATATCTAATTCTTTATCAAAGTGATTTTTTAATTTTGCCCAAATCTGTGAATTTGTTTTATGGATGACAGAGAAAATAGTAGTATGCAAGTATAGCTATAAACATGTGTATATATTTTAATTGCAGAATAATACATATACATATCTATTTCATCGAAGGTTAACAAAAAAATAGTATAGTATGTTCATTGATTAAGATACAATAACCTTTCCTACCATCTGGGGATGAAATTGACAATAGTAAAGAAATACTCCCGGTGTTTGAAATGTAAATTCGTATTGTGCATTTGCAGAAAGAGCTTTTGAATCAAAGACCTTTCCTGACTGCAGATCGTTTGCACCTGTGCCTGACGTTACAGTGTGAATTTGGATATCCATGTTAATCCACTTTACTTTTTGCCCAGCTTTTATATTTAATATATCTGGATCAAATGCTTTGTTTGCTTTATCTGGCGCATCTTTTATTATTGTTACCGTATTCTCATTACCTTGAGCAATAACCTTTGCAGAATTGTTAATGAATAAAACGGTTCCAATAGAAAGCGTTACCATAATTGGTAGTATAAGAGTTAATTTTGATATAGTCATTGCAGCTTCCTTAACTAAATCAAATAAGTTTTCTATATTGTAATATAATACTTTATTTATGAGAAATTCGTAAAACCATGGCTTTTTTGCCATCCATTAATACATGGCGTACAGTAACGGGATTGGCATTTTCTATCCCATATTCAAAGAATATCCCGATTTTGGATTTATATCATAGAGTTATCAATTAAGAATGGGAAATAAACTCCATTCAAATACCAAAACATCATTATATAAAGAAAGACACAAAACAAAACCCAAAGGATAAGTCATTATATGATAAGATAAAACATCAAGTTTACGTGAATTAATAACAATTAGAATATATTTTTATAGGTCCTGGTTTTCGTAAACATTTTTAATTGCAATTACAAATGATTGAAGATTCCAATAGAAAACTCTATACGCATTAACCTCTTATCACAATCGATCTTTATAATGGGCCGGGATTTTATCAAAGTTGCTGATACAAGTGATATCCTACCATCAAATATGAAAGAATTTGAAGTTGAAGGTCAAAAAATTTGCATTATAAATATTGATGGAAAGTATTATGCAATTGGAAGTATATGTACACATGAAGGAGGTCCTTTAGCGGATGGTACTCTTTCAGGTTATGAAATTGAATGTCCTTGGCATGGTTCTAAATTTGATATAAGAACAGGAGCGGTAACAAGTCCTCCTGCTAATGAATCAGAACCAACTTATGAAGTAAAAGCTGAAGGTAATAACCTATTAATTAAAAAACAAGAGAAACACCAATCCTCTGAAATCGATCTAACACTTTTAGAAAAAAATAAGGTTGATGGTACTGATGTAATGTCATTAAAATTTAGTAAACAAAATGAACCCGGAGTAGGAAAAGGTACAGGGAAAGAAGGAAACTTGTTAGATTACAAGGCAGGCCAATTTGCCTTTTTTGATATAGTTGGAGTCGATAATGACCCCAAGGGTCCTATCAGGCATTTTACTATTTCATCCTCTCCCACTGAGAATTTTATAATGCTTAGTACAAGAATCCGAGATTCACCATATAAAAAAAGACTCTCAACCTTGGCAACTGGAACTAAGGTAAAGGTGAGGGGACCTGAGGGACAATTTGTATTACATCAAGATTATTCAAAGCCTGCTGTATTTCTTTCTGGTGGCATAGGCGTTACTCCGTTTAGAAGCATGTTAAAGTACGTCACAGACAATCAGTTGCCATTAAAAATAATAATGTTCGATTCCAATAGAGATCGTAACAACATATTATTTAAAAAAGAATTTGACGAATGGTCTAACATAAATAAAAATCTGAAAATCATCTATACTATTAGTGAGCAAAAATCTGATAAATCATCCTCTTCCTCATCTACTGTAAATGATTGGAAAGGTGAATATGGTAGAATAGATAAAGCAATGATTTTGAAATACGTGGATGATAAAACATTAAAGAATTCGATAATCTACATTTGTGGTCCCCCTAGTATGTTAAAATCTATGCAATCTTTAATTCAACAAGAATTAGAAATACCCAAGGAACGAATAATGATAGAGGAGTTTACCGGATACTGAGATTAATTGATAGTTGAACTATCATTTCTACAATACCGTTGAATTGTTATTAATATATTGAATATCCATTCAAAGGAGAACAGAACAAAAAAATAAGGTGGAAAATGATAAATAACTTGATTATAAAAAAAATCAAGTTATAGTTATTTTGGAAGATTCATGAGGTTTGAATATGTTCCAGAGTAATCCAAAGGTGGTACCTAATACTATCCAAAAAACTAATTGAGTTGATGCACTAGCAATTCTAAAAGAGTTTACCAAGTCCATTGGTATGGATATTTTATCAGGATTAGGCGGAAACAATATGAATGCACTTGAAATTATTATGGCATAAACTAGTGGTATAATTATTGAAATGTGTTTGACTTGTCGGAATTTGTAAAATACAATACCAAGACTTAAAGTAGTTATGGTAGATACTGCTAGGTATCCGAGGAACAAACTTTCTCTTAAATAAATGGTTGCTGGATTTCCAACAGCAGGAGGATTACCAGGATATTTAAGAAAAGGAATCATAAACATAACTGAATATATAATTAATGATAAGAAAATAGCCTTTTTTATATCGCTAGAAAAAGGTAGGAATTTACGTATAAAAGCATACACTATACCTAAAAGAGAGCCATAAGCCATTCCTAATACAGAACCTGCAACTAAACTTCCAGATTTTTGCCAAATTCTATATGAATTTTGTTCATTAATATCTATCTGTTTACCTGATGCAATTGCTTTAGAAGTTTCAAGGCTTATAGTCTTATCAATAAAAGGTTCAACAACAAGTAGGTTCACACCAGCTAAAATTAAACCAGATAATGCACCAGAAAAGAGAGAAATAAAAATAAAGGTTATTGATTTCATAAAAAATTTACCCCAAAGATAATAAAAATTTAACAAAAAAATTAGTGGCAAGGAAAGCCAGATGCATGTCTAATATCATGAGTGAATTCATGAATGTATTTCATATCGAATGCACCACTACCCTGCACAATACTGAAAATATGACCTTGGTCATACCCCACAACAAAAAGACCAAATACTACAATTGCTGCTAAAAAACCCATTGCTATCTTTGAATTATCATGTTCATTGATAACTTTTCTTTGACCTGTTATAGACATTTAATTTAGCCTATTATATGTACTATATAAAGGATGGGATAGTTTATCCAACTCAA
>JBBRRG010000036.1:0-10362 GCA_038200895.1 Candidatus Nitrosocosmicus sp.
GTGATGAAGGCATAAAATATTTTACATCCACCCTAATAAAAATTATTTACATAGACAAGGTTTATGTCCATTGTAATAAATTAAATATTTAGTATTGATATATATTAAAATGTTATAAGAGAAAATGGTTTTTGCTGGTGAAAATATATGAAGAAATTCTAACAAGACACACCTCATAATCAAAATCCTAATGGACAATATCCATTTTACAGAGCCTTATAATTTTGTGGATCAGAAATACCATCATCACCAATAGTAAAAACTATTTCGCTTTCAGGATGATATGGCGAATCGACCATTCTAGCTATTCGGTTCCTGCCGGATCGCCTCAAAAAAATCCGATAAGTACTAGAATGAGCCATAATATTGCCACCTGCAGCTTTAAATGAATTTCCAGTAAACGTGGAATCAGGGGATGATTGTACTTGGTTTGTTAATAAGACTGCAATTTCGAATGTTTCAGCTATTCTCATGACAGTATGGATTAACTTGTTTAGTCTCTGTTGTCTTTCAGAAAGAGCGTGGAGTCCTATAAATTCAGACCGATAGAGAGAAATGATAGAATCAATAATCATTAATTTAATATTATGAGAATCTATAACCTTACTTGCTTCTGATATGATCAATTCATGATGCGAACTACTATAGGCTTTTGCAACAATAATATTATCTAATGTTTTTAGCGAACCTAGATTTCTCAACCTAGATATGGATTCAATTCGCTCAGGTCGAAATGTATTTTCTGTATCAATATATAGTGCATTTCCTTTTAATCCACCTTTAGAATAATCCTGTTGAACTGTAACACAAGCAGTATGACATAATTGTGTTTTACCTGTGCCATATTCTCCACAAACTTCAGTAATTGATTTTGTTTCTATACCTCCTCCTAAAAGATTATCGAAATTTTTTGAACCAGTAGAAATCTTGCCGATATTTTTGCGTTTATAATAAAGAGAGGTTGCAGGAATAAAACGTTTTTCAATGATTCCAATGTCTTCTAAAGCTGCTAAAGCTTGATTATATATCATATATGAATCATCGATATCGATTCCAGACTGAGATGATACTTCAAATGGTCCAAGAACTATCAAATCTTTCATCGAAGAAAATCCAGATTTTTTTAAAAGTGCAAGTACATTAAAAGATACATCTTTCAAATTATCTATAGAAAAAGAGTTATCAGAACTATAAGCCAAATTATATATTAGTTTAGTAAAATCCAATATTTCAATAATACTAAATTACTTCAATAATCTTGTTTGCAGAGACATTTTCTTAATAAACATATAAAAAAAACACATCAAATGATAACATAAATCATTTTTAAAAGTAGCCAATCACAATTTTGAAAGATATAAAAAACACAAATATAAAATACAAATATTTTAATTCTGTTTATCAAATAATTATTATTATTATTGATGTGAAAAATAATTGATCATCGATTTAAATATAGAAAATAAGAATATTTTGGTAATTGGTGCAGGTATCGAAGGCACTAAAAAGATTAAATTGCTTCTTAATCATAAATGCAATCTAACAATAATAAGTGAAGAATTCGATCAAGATATTCGCAGTTATGAAAAGAAGTATAATCTACAATTAATTCAAAAAAAAGTTGAGGATATAAACATTTTAAATGAAATTGATAATTTATTTATGATTTTTGCCACAACAAATAATAAATATCTTAACCGACAAATAACAAGATGGGCAAGAAATGCAAAAATTCTCGCTTATTCGATAGATGATTACGAAAAAAGTGATTTTGCTTTTATGTCAATAATAAATATCGAGGAATTAATTCAAATAGCAATATCCACTTCTGGAAAAAGCCCTATAATGAATAAAATAATAAAACACAAGATAGAAAATGTTATAAAAAATATAATAGGGAAGAACGATATCGACAATATAAAAATTCAAGAATTTGCCAGGATATATGCTAAAAAATATATAGAAAACCCTAATGAAAGAAAGAAATTTTTATATAGTTTAATAAATAATCATGAAATACAAGAGTTATTAAATAAAAATAACATCGATAAAGTTAAAGAAAGAATTATTAACATATTAGATAAATTGGAGAATAACAAAGGCAGATGACAGCATATTTAGCATTACAATCATCACAATTTGTAAATTTAAGAGTTACCTTTAAAAATTCACCAATACATATTTTAGAAAAATTCACATTTAAAGACATTTATAATGCATATAAAATATTGATAGATTCTACAGAAATAGATGAATGTTTAATATTGCAAACTTGCAACCGAGTGGAGATTTATGGGGTAGGCAATAACCCAAAACCTGACAAAATTACGGAATTATGGTCATCGCTGATAGGTATCCCTATCGACGAAGTTAGGTCAAATATTATAATTGATGTAGGGGAAGAAGCGATAAAACACCTTGCAAAGCTAACCTCCGGTCTAGATTCGCTAGTAGTAGGCGAGGATCAGATACTTGGACAAGTCAAAAGATCGTTAGAATTTTCTAGAAAAAATGGATTTTCAGGTCCAAATTTAAACGTTCTTTTTGATAGAACCATCAAAATTGGAAGCAAAGTAAGAACAGCCACTGGAATAAACAAAGGAAGCATATCAATAGGTTCCATGGCAGTTAATCTAGCATATGAATATTTTGATGATATTAATGAGAAAGAGATTTTACTAATAGGCTCAGGGGAAGGAGCAAGCTTGATAGCTAAATCATTAAAACAAAGAAATATCAAATTTTTTATTAGTAGTAGGACTTTTGAGAGAGCAAGATCTTTTTCCGAAACAGTTGCAGGTATGCCGATACCATTTGAAGATGCATTACAAAAACTAAATGAAAATATAGATATGGTCTTTATCTCAACTGTTGCTCCATATTATTTACTAACATATGAAAGAATGGCAGATATAATGCAAAATAGAAAGAAAGGATTAATGATTTTTGATTTATCTAATCCCAGAACGGTAGAAGATAAAATAGCTACATTAAATAAAATTAAATTGGTAAACATAGACCAAATTTCAGAAATAGTGGAAAAAAATGTAAGAAAAAGAAAAAAAGAAATACAATGTGCAGAAAAAATAATAGATGAAGAAATTTTCTCAATTAAAGAAATACTAAAGAGAAAAAGTTCTGAGCCTGCAATAATAACGATTTTTAAAGATGCAGATTCCATCAGGGAAAAAGAGTTTAAAAAAGCTTTATCATTGATGGGAAATAAAATAAATGAAAAAGATGTAAAAATTTTTGAGCAATTTTCGTATGCATTAGTAGAGGGAATCCTATCCACACCAATGAATAATTTAAGAAAAGAATTTTCTCAAAATAATAAAAACAATAGCGAATTGATAAATTTGGCGTTAAAGCTGTTTAATTATGAAAAGGTATAAAACATTAAAAAAAAATACTCAAGAAGATGTAAATAATAAAGAGGATTTTAAAAGCATATTAAATCATTTTGATATGAATTATAATATTTTTCCAAAAATGAGATTAAGACGATTAAGAAAGAACGAAGCTATAAGAGATCTTTTACAAGAAACACATTTATCCGTCAAAGACTTGGTAGTTCCGGTATTCGTACAAGAAGGAATTGACAATAGAGTAGAAATTGAATCGATGCCAGGAATTTTTAGATTTTCCATACAATCAATATTAAAAGAAGTAAAAGAGATCGTTTCTTTAGGAGTTAAAGCAATAATCCTTTTCGGCATTCCATCAAAAAAAGATGATTATGGTAATAATTCATTTGAGAAAAACGGAATAGTACAGCAGGCCATAAAAATAATTAAAAATACATTTGGTGACGAGTTAGTAGTTATTACTGATGTTTGTCTTTGTCAATATACATCTCACAGCCATTGTGGCATAATCGAGGGTGACAGAATTAATAACGATCATACTTTAAATGTTCTTGCAAAAATCGCTTTAAGTCATGCTAAATCCGGTGCAGACATAGTAGCACCTTCGGCTATGATGGATGGTCAAGTAAAAATATTAAGAGACACTTTAGATGAAAATGATTTTCAGGATACAATGATTATGGGATATTCAGCAAAACAAGCATCATCATTTTTTTCCCCCTTTAGAGATGCTGCACATTCTTTACCTAGTTTTGGAAATAGACGCTCATATCAGATGCCTTTTACAAATTCAAGAGAAGCACGCAGAGAAATAATATCAGATATGGAAGAAGGAGCAGATATCCTAATGATAAAACCAGCTATTCCAAATCTTGATTTAATATATTCAGCAAAGCAAACTTCATTTCATCCTATTGCAGCATATAGCGTTTCTGGAGAATACTCGATGATCAAAGCTGCATCTTTAAATAACTGGATAGATGAAGTCTCAGCGATAACAGAAGTACTTACATCCATTAAAAGGGCAGGTGCAGATATCATAATTTCATATCATGCAAAAAAAATGGCAGAAATTCTTACAAGGAGTAAATAACAATATCAAAATTCGATACAGTTATAACTTTTTTATAGAGTATATATCTATTTGATGTTTGAAAAATCCAAGGTATTATTTGAAAAAGCTTGTAAAATAATTCCTGGAGGAGTTAATAGTCCTGTTAGATATTTCCAACCACATCCATTTTTTGTCGAATCAGGAAATGGCAGTAGAATATTTACTAAAGAAGGTAACACGTTAATCGATTATTGTATGGGGTATGGAGCAGTTTTTTTAGGGCATAACAATAAACATATTTCACTAGAGGTCAAAGATCAAATAGATAAAGGAAATTTATTCTGCACCCCTACTGAAAAAGAAATCGAATTGGCAGAACAATGTACTAAAATAATTCCCGGTGCAGAAATGGTAAGAATTACAAATACAGGAGCAGAAGCAACAATGAACGCCATCAAACTAGCAAGGGCATTTACAAAAAAAACAAAGATCATCAAATTTGATGGATGTTACCATGGTGCTTTTGACTATGTTATGAACATGGCAGGTTCTGGCGCATTGGAATTAGAAAATGCACAAGACGGGATACTAAAAGAGAGTATAAGTAAAACATTAACAATTCCTTTTAACGATATTGATGCGTTAGAATCAACCATAGAGAAAAACAATAACAGTGAAAATGACATTGCATGTATAATCATAGAACCTGTTTTAGCTAATTCTGGACTAATACTTCCGGAAAAAGATTATTTAAATAAAATTAGAAAAATTACTAAAGACAATAACATAGTTTTGATTTTTGATGAGGTGGTAACTGGCTTTAGACTTGCAATTGGAGGGGCAAGTGAATTTTTTGGAATAAAAGCAGATATAGCAACATTTGCAAAAGCTTTAGGAAATGGATATCCTATCTCTTTAATAACAGGAAAGAAAGAGATAATGTCTCAATTAGCACCAAGTGGAAAAGTATACCAAGCAAGTACATTTGCAGGCAATCCACTATCTGTTACGGCTTCATTGAAAACAATAGAGATTTTAAATGAAAGTAAAAATGCCATTTATCCTAAGGTGGGCAAGGCATGTGATAGAATAACAAATGGAATAAAAGATATTGCACTCGATAAAAATATAGAAATAACATCCAACTCTATAGGTTCGATGTATCAAATTTTCTTTACTAAAAATGCAGTTAAAAGCTACCAAGACGTAAAAACATCCAATATTAAAAAATTTAATGAATTATTTAAAATACTACTGTATAATGAAGGTATATTTATTCCTCCCTCACAATATGAAACATGCTTTATATCAAATAAACATAATGAAGAGGATATTGAAAAAACTATTGAATCATATGAACGAGCATTAACAAAGGTGAAGAGCCTTTAAAGAACTGATAATTGCAACAAGGGCCAGTAAATTAGCAATTCATCAAACAAATTCAATTATAGAATTATTAAAAAAAGAAAAAAAGGAAACAGAATTCAAAATTGAAATGGTTACAACTAAAGGAGACAAAGATAAGCGTCCTTTTTTTATGATCAATCAGAATGGAGTTTTTGAGAAGGAAGTAAATGATTCGGTGTTACGATACAAGGCAGATTTTGCAGTACATAGTCTTAAAGATTTACATGCGGGATTTTCAGATAAATTAGTAATTGCTAGTATACCAAAAAGAGAAAAACCATATGACGTTTTTATTAACAATATCAATAACAAAAAAATAAATCAAATAGAATCCCAGTTCACAATAGGAACTAGTAGTATAAGGCGAGCCATTCAAATAAAAACCAAACATCCATCAATTATTATCAAATCAATAAGGGGAAACATTGAAACAAGAATCACAAAATCAAAAGAAAACAATTATGATGGAATTGTACTTGCAGAAGCAGGAATAAAAAGACTAGGATTAAATAGAAAGATAACTCAAAGATTAAATATTCAAAGCTTTACACCTGCACCTGGACAAGGAGCCCTAGCTATTGTTTGTAGAAAAGATGACCTAGATGTTATAAAAATTTTAAAAAAAATAGAACATACAAATTCTAGAAAAGAGATTCAAACAGAAAGAGCTTTAATTGATAATATAGGAGCAGGATGTACAGTACCCTTAGGAGCATTGGCAATACTGAATAAAAAGAGTAGTAAAATAGCTCTTATTACTGCAATTTACTCTTTGGATGGTAAAAAATCTTTGAAACATAAAGAAGAAGGGAATGCAAAATTCCCCCGACAACTAGGAAAACAGGTAGCAAATTTACTTATTTCAAAAGGTGCAAAAGAATTAACAAATGAATGGATTAAAAATGGTAACAATAAAACTAGTGATTTAATAAAAGGAATGTTCATAGAATGAGTAATTTGAATGATCCAGTTCCAAACAATCATAACGATTTAGGAAAAATATTTATCTGTGGGGCTGGACCTGGAGATCCAAAATTACTGACAATCAGAGCACTTGACCTGATAAATGAATCGGATGTAATTTTATATGACAGATTAATAGGAAAAGATATTATCAATTTGCTTCCAGAAAAGACCGAGAAAGTCTATGTTGGCAGGAACATTGGTGATCCAACTACTCATCAGAATAAGACAAACGAACTGATGTTAGAGTATTCAAAACAAGGAAAGAAAGTATTAAGGCTAAAAGGAGGCGATCCATTTATTTTTGGAAGAGGAGGAGAAGAAGCAGAGTTTTTAAAATCAAACAATATTCCATTTGAAATAATTCCAGGTATCACATCGGGAATAGGTGCAGCAATATATTCAGGTATTCCACTAACTCATAGAAAATATAGCTCTTCGGTAGCATTTGTAACTGGACACGAAGATCCAGAAAAAAAGACACCCGTAGTAAGATGGGAAAAATTATTTGATGCGGTAGACACAGTAGTAATTTACATGGGTACAGAAAAATTAGAATTAATAGTAGAAAAGATTAGAAGGGGAAGTATCAAAGACAATACAAAAATTGCAATAATTCAGAATGGTACTTTAAAAAATCAGAGAGTCATAACCGGCGAAATAAGCAACATAGTAAAAAAAGCAAAGCAGGAAGATATAAAACCTCCAGCAATTATAATAATAGGAGATACCATAAATTTAAATGAAAACATTAACTGGTACTCGCAACGAAGTCAATTATAAATAAATATCAAATATAAATTGCGAAAAATTGACTGAGATAAATATTGCAATCACCAAGGAGAAAATAGAGGAAAATGATGTTCCTTATAAGGATATAGAGGAATTTAAAAAAAATATAAATATTATTTTATTACCCACAATCACCACTGTTCCATTATATTCAAAAGATATAACAGATTCAATAAAAAAAATAGAAGAGGGATTTTATAATTATTATATATTTTTAAGTGCACATGCAGTAGATATTTTTTTTAAAAGAATAAAGAAAGAAGAAAATTTTAATATTATTTTACATCAAATTCAAAGTACCAATAAAAGATATAAAAATAATTTTATTGCCATAGGTCCAAAAACTAAAAAAGAAATAGAAGAAAACAACCTGAATGTGGATTTAGCTTCTGATGCTGCTGCTAATCATAATTATATTCTTATTTCAGATAACAATAAAAAAGATTACTCCATAAATAGCATCATAGAATTTTTAGACAATCTAGACAAAAGTAACAAAGAGAGAGAAGAAAAAATAAAAATACTAATACCAAGAAGTGCAGAATCGCAAAAATCAAATAATCTTATTACAAAAAAATATAAAAATTTAATTTTGGAACAAGTTTTTTTTTATGAAATCATCGAGTATAATAAATTAGAACGATCAAGCCAATGGAGTAAATTTAAAAGTCTAGTTAATCAAAAAGAATTAGAATATCTTATATTTACTAGTCCATCAACTGTAAGAGCATTTTTTAAAATAATAGTAAACAATATCTATCAAGGGGAAGAAAAAGAGGAAGAAAAAGAGTCAGTAATTCTTCTGTCGACCATGAAAAATGAACAGGAATTATTGGATTTTTTAGGAATTAAATTAATAATTTCACTTGGGCCTAAAACATCAGAGGAGCTAAAAAAAAGAAACATAGTATATTTAGAATCAGCAGAACACACAGTTAATGGAGCTTTAAAATATCTATTAAAAATCATATAAAACAAGTTTACTTTTAAAACAAGAATAAAGAATTGAATATTTTAATCAGTACTTCTCCTATCCTATTTCCTCCTATGCCTTATCTTGTATTTTTTCTTATTTTATTTGCCTTCTTCCCCTACTATTTCTTACATAATAAAAAGAGTATTGTTATGTTGAAAGGAAAAATATTTTACTTTTGGGTTTAAAAGGCGAGTTTTATAGTTGCGATAGCCGTCAGATAGCCGTCAGATAGCCGTCAGATAGCCGTCAGATAGCCGTCAGATAGCCGTCAGATAGCCGTCAGATAGCCGTCAGATAGCCGTCAGATAAGATATAGAAAATACATGATGACCATTCCATGTCTTATAAATACGCCCTAAAGTGCATTTAATCCACTATTTCAAGGATCATCTTCTTAGGATCATCTTCTTAGGATCATCAAACTCACCATAGATTTTGAACTTATTCCCCTTCTCAAAAACTACAATATTACATATGCCTTAGTATTAGTTTGTCCTGATTTGTATAATTGTTAATATACAGGCGGTTTAATTTGTTCAATCATATCTAGTGATTCAATTTGAGAAATCCTATATCCATTTTTATAAATATATTTGATTTTTTATCCTCATTTATGAATTATTTAAATTAAATTTTACCTTAACAACAACAGGTATGTCAGGTGGTTCAAAGAATAACACGTCATATGGGAATTATCACTCATTATTAGATCTCAATACAATAGATAATTCTAAACGATTCGAAGAGATATTAATCGAGTTATACAGTGAACAAAGACTTTTGATCCTCTCAACTTTTTGAAAATAATGCAGTTAATCTTTCAACATTATCTAAACTACTAAATATTCCAGTGCAGAAAGCTCATAGAAATCTTAATCGATCATCCAAAGCTGAACTTGTTCCAAGAAATTCTTCAAGAGATTTTTATATTACGTCTTTTGGAATGATTATATTAGTTCATCTTTCTTCATTAAACTTGATTTCAAAAAATAAATTATACATTCAAGAACCCAAAATTGAAAACATTCTTTTAAAGTTTCTTCAGAGGATTAGTATTCTATCCTTTTCATCATTTTCGAAAAACTTCGTTTCTGTATATGAAAACATACAGATTATTTGTAAAGAATTAGAAGGGTATGCCTATTGTGCAATACCAATGATTCAATCTTATATGATAGATCTTTTCTATCCCAAAATACAAAATAATAATATTAAATTTAGGTATGTATTGCCTCATCAAGCTGCAGTTCCAAAAAAGCATGCTTAACGAAAATAAACATGAATTTTTCCATGACTTGATATCTAAAGGAATAATTCAAAGAAAGATGACAAAGAAATTCTTACTTTATGTATTATTTTTTAAAATTGTTATTCATACTTTTATCTAAAAATTAATACTATAAAATATTATTAAATAAATTAGCAATTATAGAATTGTTCATTCATCAAATAATTCTTTTAGTTTTTGAATACTTTCTAAGTGTTCTGAAGTAAACGAGTTGTTATTGCAATTTAATTGCCTTTGCATATCTCTCATTATTTCATCATCTAAATTCTTATACTTATGAGAATCTTTACTGTCATCTTTTAGGCCACTGTGATCTAATATTGTTTTTTCATCTTTAATATCATTGAAATTAAATTGATCATCCGAACTTTCTATTTTACTAAAATGCTTTTCAACGTCCAGATCCTTACCACTCAATCGATTGTTGTTATTTGAATACACCGAATTATTATAATTTGAATGAAGAATATCCCTATCATAATATTTAGATAAGTTAGTAACAAAAGGCAGATCT
>JBBRRG010000037.1:0-10301 GCA_038200895.1 Candidatus Nitrosocosmicus sp.
ATTTTAGGTATAACGCCTAAAAAGGGTTTTTTTGTCCTTGCTTCAATCTTTTTTATTGCTGGTATTAACATGTGTTCATCGCCAAGAAACTTGTTAATTAAAATACCTTTTATTAAATTTCTGTATTTTGGTTTTAATAGTGTAATTGTCCCTAGAATACTTGCAAAACATCCTCCTCTTTCGATATCTGCAACCAGAACTACTGGGGTCTTTACTTTTTTAGCTAAAAGCATGTTTGCTATATCATATTTTATAATGTTAATTTCTGCAGGTGAACCAGCACCTTCTAATACGATAATATCATTTTCTTTTTTTAAGCTTTTAAATGCGTCTAAAGCCAATTTAAATCCTTTATCGAGAACAAAATTTTTATAGTAGTCTTGAGCTTTCATTTTTGAAAAATATTCGCCAAATACAAATACTTCACTTTCATAGTTACCAATAGGTTTTAACAAAATTGGATTCATTCTAACATCAGGACCTGTTCTGGCTCCTATTGCTTGTAAAGCTTGGGCTTGTGCAATTATTTTGCCAGTATTATTGATTTTAAATACAATTGATGACATGTTTTGTGACTTAAATGGCGCCACCTTGTAGCCTTTGTTAGAAAGAATTCTACAAAGGGCTGTCACCATTAGACTTTTACCAGCTCCTGAAGACGTTCCCTGAATCATTAATAGTTTTGATTTCATAGTGACTTCTCTAGAGCTTTGAATAATTCGTTGTTTTCTCTTGGTTTTTTTATTGCTACTCTTATAAATTTATCATTCATTCCTGTAAAAGTTTTGCAATCTCTTACAAGTAGATTATTTTTAATTAACAATGTGTTTGTTATTTCTGTTGAGCTTTTATTATTTAAAATTTCTATCAAATAAAAATTAACATCTGTACAAATAGGTTTTATTTTATCATTTTTCTTTAGCATTTTGAAGCTTCTTTTCTTTTCGATTTCGATAATTTTTTTTGCAGACTTTAAATAATTTTTATCTTTTAATGCCTCTCTTGCAGCGATTTGTGCTAATCCGTTTACATTCCATGCAATTACTTTATTTTTCATCTTCTTTATTTTTTTTTTATCAGCTATTGCATATCCTATTCTAAGACCTGCCAAGCCGCAGGTTTTAGTTAGTGACCGTAGGATTACTATATTATTATATTCTTTTATTAAATTGATAAAATAATTATATCTTTTTTTATCTCTATCATTTGTAAATTCAACATAAGATTCATCTAATAGTATTATAATTTTATCATTAATTTTTTCTAAAATTTCAATTATTTGTTTTTTTGAATCTTTTCCTGTAGGATTGTTGGGATTGCATAAAAAAATTGTAGTTATTCCATGATTTGGATTATTGCTATTTTTTACTATGAATTCTGAATCTAATTGAAAATCTTTTTTAACTTGAGAATAAAGAATTTGTGCGTTATTTCTTCTTGATGCAAGTTCGTACTCACAGAAGGTTGGAGAAGGAATCATGACTTTTTTTTTTACAAAAGTAGATGAAAAATAGTGAATTAGTTCGGTTGCGCCATTTCCTGTAATTATGTGATCAATTTCATCAATATTGGAGTCTAGGTATTTTAAAATGTCGTTTTTTAATTCTATACAATTAGGATCTGGATAAATATATGATAAATTAATATTTTTTATTAAAGAATTTATAACTTTCTTTGAAGCGCCTAGCGGATTAAGATTGGAACTAAAATCGATTTTTACTAAATTGCTATTTTTTACAGAATGAATTCCTCCATGATGGCAGTCAAAGAAATTCGATTTAGCTTTTTCCATTTTTATATCCTTGTGTTACATTGATTTTATATTTATTTTAGTTTATATTCATTTAAAAAAGATTATTAAATGTTTTAGATTTTCTTATATTATGTTAAAGGTTGCATTAATTGGCTCAACCGGAGCTGTTGGACAGGAATTTGTTGTTGCACTTAATAAACATCCTTGGTTTGAATTAACCCATGTCATTTCTTCAGAACGTTCTGCAGGAAAAAAATATATCGATGCTATACGAGATTCACAATCTGGTATTCTCAAATGGCATAATCGAGAACCAGTTCCAGATTATATTCGCAATACTGTTATATCAAAATTAGATGATATACACCCCAAAGATTTTGATCTTATATTTACTGCTGTGGAATCTGATAATGCTCAACTAATCGAACCTAAATTGGCAGCGCATGTTCCTGTTATCAGTACTGCTGCTGCATTTCGATATGAAAGTGATGTTCCTATTCTTATACCTGGAATAAATGATGAACATATTGAATTATTAAATAAGCAAAAAAAGGATCGTGGGTGGGATGGATTTATTGCTCCATTGCCAAATTGCACTACTACTGGATTAGTAATAACTCTCAAACCAATAATGGCTAACTTTGGCATAAAAAGTGTTTTTATGACTTCGCTGCAGGCATTATCTGGTGCAGGGCGTTCTCCTGGTGTTATAGCTTTGGATATTCTGGATAATGTAATACCTTATATTCCAAAAGAAGAAGAAAAAGTTCAGATCGAAACTAAAAAAATTCTCGGAAGATTTGATGAACAATCTAATGAGATTATCTCTGATAACCTTAAAGTTAGTTGCACTTGTACGAGGGTGCCTGTATCTGATGGTCATACTGAGATAGTTTTTGTTGAAACATCTAAAAATGCTGATCCTGAATCTGTTGCAAAACAGATGATGCAATTTTCAAATAACATCTCAATCAAGTCTCTTCCATCAGCTCCCAAAGAATATCTCTTTGTTAACGATGATCCAACTCGACCTCAGCCTCGTATTGATAGAGAAGTTAATGATGGTATGACTACTATTGTGGGTAGATTAAGAAAGGATTCTGTATTTGAAAATGGAATAAAATATGTTCTTTTAACTCATAATGAAAAAATGGGTTCTGCAAAAGGAGCTGTATTGCTAGCAGAACTATTGAAAACAAAAAAAATTATATGATCTTTTTTAATTTCAATAAACTTTATAAAAAAAATAAAAAAAATGAAAATAATACATTTATTAACCACCAAAATTTAGTATATCTTGCAATTTTATGGGAAGAATTGATGATCTTGATCTAAAGATATTAAGGGAATTATCAAAAGACGCAAGTATCTCTGTTCCCAGACTTTCAAAAAAAATCAATATTAATTCTTCTGTAGTTTATAGCAGGATTAAACGCCTAGTTAAAAGGGGCTTGATAAAAAAATTTACTATTATAATAAATGATGAAGCTTTGGGTTTTAATGTTAAAGCTCTTACTGGTATAACTATGGATTCCAAGCTAAGAGATAATGTCCTTAAAGAACTTTTTAAAATACCTGAAGTTAGGGAAGTAGCTGAAGTTACAGGAAGGTTTGATATATTGGTTACAATGACTGCTCGTTCGCTTGATGAAATGCATCAAATTATCTCAGAAAAAGTTGGACGTGTTGAAGGCGTACAAAAAACTGAGACATTTATTGAAATGAGAAAAACTTCCAGGGAAATAATTTCCAATACCGTTTCAAAATAAAAAGGGTCTGTCAAGATATAAATAACTATTTTAATTAACAACTATGGAAGGTTATTAGAATATTTGGTTTTAGAGATGAAAACAGTTGGTAACCAAATTAAAAATTATTATGAACTTACAAAGCCTAAAATTTGGTATTTACTAGTTTTCACAGCTTTTGGAGCAGCTATTTCTGCGTCGTGGTTATTCCATATATCAGTTAGTCTTGTTACATGGATTTTGTTATTATGTGGAGTGGCAGCTGGTTCTGCAGCTGCAGACACTCTTACAGGATATAATGATAGAGATATAGACGCTATCATGGAGAGAACAAAGGATCGTCCTATCCCATCTGGAAGAATATCTCCAAAAAATGCATTAATATTTGGACTTATATTAGCCGGAATTTCACTTGTTTTTTCATTTCTTATAAACATTTGGGCATTTTTTCTAATGGCTTTTGGTTTATTTGATAATATTGTCATTTATAGTAAATGGTTAAAAAGAAACAGTCAATACAATATTATTTTAGGTGGCTTTTCCGGAGCTGCACCTGCTCTTATTGGATATGTTGCTGTAACTTTTCAACATATGGAAATAGGATTTGTAATGGCTGGGTTGGTGTTTTTCTGGATACCTACACATATTTGGAGTTTAGCTTTGCATGTAAAAGAAGATTATAAAAAAGCCAAAATTCCTATGCTACCTGTACTATCAAGTGAAATATCTTCTGTGAGGATAATTGCTATGACAACTTTGATGATGGTGATCTTTAGTATTCTTCCTTTCTTCTTTAATCAATTTGGCCTCATCTATTTAATTACTGCTACTATTTTTGGCATTGTTATGATGGCTTTATCATTGTGGTTATTATTAAAACCTAGTGAGAAATCCTCTTGGCTTGTTTTTAAATTCAGTAGTCCGTATCTTACTGCGTTGTTTATTGCCTTTATGGTAGATTCCTTTTTTCATTAGATTAAATTTAGTGTTTTGATAAAGTTTTGAATCGTTTATTCATTTACTTTTTTAACTTTTTCAATAAATCTTTCTTTAAACCTAGGAATATTGATAATGAATCTTTCATGTAGTCCTTCTCCGATAGTTTCTACTTTATCTTTTGCTGATACTTTGAATAATATTCTTCTTCCATCCATTTTAATGATCTCTGCGTTTAATGTAATTTCTGCTCCTACTGGTGTTACAGATAGGTGTTTTATATCAACCACAGTGCCAACAGAGTCCCATTCATCATTATTATTGAGAAATTGTTCTTTTAATAATAGTCTGCAAGTTTCCTCCATTTCTGAAATCATAGACGGCGTTGAAAAAACGTTTTCTCCTTCCCAGAGGAAACTTGTTGTTTGGTTGTGTTTGACTGTTGTTGTCCTTTCCTTTTTTGCTTGTAAAGTAATTTTGAAATCCATTGGAAATTATTTTATTTACTATGTTAAATTTATTTAGGAAGGTGCTTTCATTGATATTTAAACTTATTTTTATTGATTGTGAAAACTATAAAAGAGGCAATTCAAAAATTATATTATTCTATTAGGTGATATGATTGGCTTCAATTCAACAAACTGCTGGCGGTATGCCAGTTTTAATATTAAAAGAAGGTACTAAAGAAAACAAAGGCCGAGAGGCGCAGAAAAACAATTTTAATGCTGCAAAACTCGTAGCTGAAATAATAAGATCAAGTTTGGGGCCGCGTGGTATGGATAAAATGCTTGTAGATTCATTAGGTGATGTAACCATTACTAATGATGGTGCAACTATTCTAAAGGAGATAGATGTCCAGCATCCTGCAGGAAAGATGATGGTGGAGGTTGCAAAATCTGTTGATAACGAAGTAGGTGATGGGACTTCATCTTCTGTGATTTTTACAGGATCACTTTTGGAAAAAGCAGAACAATTGATCAGTAAAGATGTTCATCCCTCTGCAATAGTGGATGGATATACCGCAGCTGCAGAGCAATCTTTGATTATTCTTAATAAAATGGCAATAAAAGTCGATGTTAATGATAGAGATACTATGTTGAAAATTGCAAAAACAAGTATGGATTCAAAATTAGTATCCGATGAAAGTCCTATTTTAAGTGAAATAGTTGTTGATGCTACTGCCCAAGTTTCAGAGAAAACTCCAGATAGTGATGGTTTAAAAGTCGATCTTGATAATATTAAAGTCGAGAAAAAAGCGGGAGGTTCGATGCGTGATACCACATTAATCCGTGGTATTGTATTAGACAAAGAAGTAGTCCATGCAGGAATGCCAAAAAGAATCGAAAATGCAAAAATAGCACTTCTTAATTCTCCATTGGAAATCGAAAAAACAGAGATGAGTGCTGAAATTAGAATAAGTGACCCTTCTCAAATGCAAATGTTTCTTGAAGAAGAAAATAGAATGTTAAAAACCATGGTTGAGAAAATTCAATCAATTGGTGCGAATGTTGTATTGTGTCAAAAAGGTATGGATGATATTGCCCAACATTATTTATCCAAGGCCGGCATTCTTGCAGTAAGACGTGTTAAAGAAAGTGATATGTTCAAATTATCCAAGGCTACAGATGCAAGACTAGTTAACAATTTGGATGATTTAAGCGAAAGCGACCTAGGAAAAGCTGCTTTGGTTGAAGAACGTAAAGTGGAAACAGACAAATGGGTGTTCATTGAAGGTTGTAAAAATCCAAAAGCTGTTACCATTCTAATCCGTGGAGGTTCTCAAAGAGTGGTGGATGAGGCAGACAGGTCGTTACACGATGCTTTAATGGTTATGAAAGATGTATTGGAAAAACCTTCTATAGTAGCAGGAGGTGGCTCGCCGGAAGCATATATTGCTAATGAATTAAGACAGTGGTCAGGTAACCTTGAAGGTAGATCACAATTAGCTGCTGAAAAATTTGCTGATGCTCTTGAAGTTATTGCATTAACCTTGGCAGAAAACGCTGGTATGGATCCAATTGATACTATGACTGAGCTAAGAACAAAACAGGGCAAAGGCGCTAAATGGACTGGTATCGACGTAAAAGGAACATCCGTTTCAGATATGTACGAACTCAATGTGCTTGAACCAACTGTAATTAAAGAACAAATTATTAAATCGGCTACAGAAACTGCCTGTATGTTATTGAGAATCGATGACGTTATAGCAGCTAACAAGTCCAAGATGCCTCCTGGTCCACCAGGTGGCGGCATGGGCGGCATGGGCGGCATGGGCGGCATGGGCGGCATGGGCGGCATGGGCGGCATGGATATGGATTAATCTATCTATTCGAACGCTCTAACAATATTATCCATTTCTTTGCTTTGCTTTGCTTTGACCTTTAGTTATTTTTTTTTTAAAATTATATTTTAGTTTGTGTGATTTTCAAATTAATTATATACAAAAGAAGAAATTAATTTTTATATCCATAATATGATATTTTAAATCTATAGTTTGAACGATTTTTATGCTGATAATTCTAAATGCAATAATAATTACCATATTTGTTTTAACGGTAAATTTGTAGGTAAAGATAAAGATGCGATTAGCGATAAGCAGTTTTTTTCTACTAAATCTGATATTAACTTAGTTTTTAAAAATATTTATTATAAATTAAGTGATGTTGTAAAATCTAATATAGATTTCAAAATAACTGTTCTCCCGGATTTTTTTATTGATAGAGTTATCCAAATTTCTGACGTAGATAAGTTGACAGAAATTATAGGAAAAAAAATTAAAGTAGGTGGTGGTAGTGTGCGTGGTTTGAATAGCATTGATATTAAAGGAGGTAATGCAGTTAATGTTGCATATTGTCTTGCAAGATTAGGTGCAAAAGTCGAACTTTTTACCGTGGCAGATAAAATCGGCAATTCAATTTTACACTCTGTATTTAAAAAATTTAATTCTCAAGTAAATTTGCATATCAAAAATGGAAAGCATGGTTTAACAACTATTTTTGAATTTACTAATCCTTCTTTTTCTATTTCAAATGTTATGTTAAGTGATGTTGGTGATAACTGCAACTTTGGTCCTGAATTAATCGAATCTATTACTGATATAATCTCAATTTTAAATTCTTCTTCAGCAGTAGTTTTAACGAATTGGGCATCAAATTTAAGAGGAACTGATCTATTGAAATATGTTTTCACAAATTCTCCCAATTCATTTCATTTTTTAGATCCTGCTGATATAAGTGAACGACGATTGGAATTTATCCAGGATTTGACAGATCATTCAAAATTGATTGATTTGTTGAGTGTCAATGAAAACGAATACCTTCAAATAATTGATACTCTTTTAACTACTGGGGATATACTTGTTTCAAATAAACAAAACAATTATTCGATAACACCGATCAATCTTTGTAAATCTGCACTATTTCTATCTAAATTTTTTAAAATTGATATCTGTATTCATACTGTGATAGGTTCTGTTTTGTCTAATGGTTATAATACTGTATTTGTTAATGCAATTCCTCCATCTAAAATTAACATTGTAAGTGGAGCTGGGGATTCGTGGGATTCTGCTTTTTTGTTTGGTCGTTTACTAAAATTTACGGATGAAGAAAAATTATGCTTTGCAAATTTATATGCATTTTTATATTTGGAAAATTTTTATAACGATTCTCCATCTTTACAGAATATTATTAGCTATATCTATAATTATTATTTCAGTTGATTTTACTATTTCATTTTTAAAAGCGATGCATGGTAAAGAAGTATTGCTGAGATTGTTTTACAGTCTTTGATATTACCGTTAAAACAATAACCAAGTGCATCATCTATCTTTACAATAAGATTTGAAATATTTTCATCTTCATCCATCATACGTGATGAATTTTCTATCTTGAGAACGTTTTTTGCAATAAATAAATGCATCAATTCCGTGTCGTAGCTTGGAGCAAGATAAAATTTAGTCAATGGTATTAAATCTCCTCTAAATCCAGTTTCTTCTTCTAATTCCCTTTTTGCAGCTTCTACTGGGCTCTCTTTGTTCTCTATTTTTCCTGCAGGTATTTCAATTAAATACTCATTTATTGCAAATCTATATTGTTTTATTAGTATCATCTCATCGCTATTTGTTATCGGGATAATGCCTACTGATGCATCGTGTTCTACTACTTCTTTCGTAAAAATTTTTTCGTTTACTCTAAAAGTATCTAATTTTAGCTTTAGTGAACCATTGTAAATTAATTTACTATTTATAATTATATTATCTTTTTCAATCATGATTAATAAAAAATATTAATCTTAACTGATGTTATAAATTAATATTTTTTCTTATCACTTATACTTTATTTCATTTGGTATAATAATTTAACAAATTTATTATTTTTTTGATATATAGATATTAGTAAAACAAATTAAATCAATTAAATGATAAATTTGTTTAATATTTTTTATATTTGTTAAAACAGTATCCAATTAATCAATTATAGACTTTGGATAAAATGGTTACTTCATTTTGTTATTGCTTTCTTTAATTTGAGTGATTTTATATTTTATAAGAGCGAATATACTACTTTTCATTTTATGTTTTATTATGGTCTAAAACAATGAATTATTGTATATTATTTGGACATTTTGTTATTTAGTTAAAGTTTTTTAAGAAAACTTTAATCTGGTTACCATTAAAATTATACTCTATTATGACCTCCACTCATATTAATACCGAAAATTATCAAGATCGTGGTTATCCCAATTCTATAATGACTTTGGGATCGCACTGCTCCTTACAAGTTTTAAAAGGAGCTAAAGATGAGGGATTTCAAACTGTATTAGCTTGCGAAGAAAAAAGAGTTTCCCTATATAAAAGATTTAAATTTATTGATAAACTAATTGTATTAGACAATTTTCAAAACATTTTGAATGCTGAATTTCAAAAAAATCTTATCGAGGACTATAACCCTATATTGATACCTCATGGCACATTAATTTCTTCGATAGCTATGGATGACATTGAAAAAATTAAAATACCAATTTTTGGTAATAAATGGATTTTACGATGGGAATCTGACAGATTGTTAAAACAACGTTTAATGGATGAATCTTCATTATCAACTCCAAAACAAGTATTGTCTAAAAACGATATAGATGGATTATGTATTGTTAAATTACATGGAGCAGCTGGTGGTAAAGGTTATTTTTTAGTTACAGATAAGAAAAGTTTTGAAGAACAATCTCTAAAACTTGTGGAATCTAATATTATTGAATCCGAAGATCAACTATTTATACAAAAATATGCCAATGGAGTTCCTGTTTATTTGCAATTTTTTTATTCTCCTATTGAAAATGAATTAGAATTATTGGGTATTGATAGACGATATGAAACTGATATTGATGCAATAGGTAGAATTCCTGCAAAATATCAAATGTCTTCTGAGATAAAACCATCTTATACCGTAATAGGCAATATTCCTATTGTATTGAGAGAATCATTACTACCTGAAGTTTATTCTATGGGTGAAAGATTTGTTAATGCTGCAAGCAAACTTGTACCTCCTGGTATGCCTGGACCTTTTTGCATAGAGGGTGTGTATGATAACAACGCTAATTTTATTGCATTTGAATTCTCTGCCAGAATTGTAGCAGGCACTAATCTATATGTCTCTGGTTCTCCGTATTCTGACTTGTTATATGAAACTCCTGTGAGCATGGGCCGTCGAATAGCAATGGAAATAAAAAAGGCAATAAATTTGTCCAAACTTGGGTTAGTTACTACCTAAAAATTTGATTAATTGTGTTTGATAGTAATTAATCAAATTTTTAGGTGGATAAGTTTCTCTTTTTTATTACTGTTTTTTTAATTTTATGAAATTGTACAA
>JBBRRG010000038.1:0-10263 GCA_038200895.1 Candidatus Nitrosocosmicus sp.
ATAAATGTTTTTAAAATTATTACTGCAATCAAAAAATAATGATAATGATATTGATATTTAAAATAAATATTATTTTGTAGAAGATCGACCTATTCCTTTAAATAATTTGGTGTCAAATGAATTTTGGTTCAATAAACCTCGACCATCATAAATAGGAGTCTTTCCTGTTTGTTCTTTTGATAAATTAATATATTCTTTGTGATCTGTAGCCAGAATTATTAAATCTCTATTTTTTAGAGCATATTCAAGATCATTTGTGATTTTTATGTTTTTATTTTTAGAGACCAATAATTCATCATTAGACAAAGGATCATGGATTATTATATTAGGGATTTTTAATTGTAATAATTTTCTTACTAAAGTATATGTGGGAGAAAGACGAGTATCTGCGACTCCGCCCCTAAATGCTAGTCCCAATATAGTTATTTTAGTTTTTTTGAAATCTTTTTTTGGGATTAATTTTAATGCATTTGATATCGAATAAAAAGGCATATTATCGTTTATTGCTCTGCCTGCTTTTGTTATCTTGCATTCAATCTTGTTTTTTCCAGCAACGTCCAAAATGAATTGAGGATAAACTGGAATACAAGCTCCTCCAACCCCTATTCCGGGCTTATGAATATGACAAAATGGTTGAGAGTTTGCCGCTGTTTGTGCTTCCCAAAAATCAATGCCTAATTTTTCACAGAATATCGATAATTCATTAGCTAACGCAATGTTAGCATCTCTATAAACACCTTCAAAAAGTTTTTCAGCTTCAGCGGTTTTTACAGTAGAAATTTTGATAACACCCTTTTTAAATATCAATGAAAATATTTTTTCAGCAAGGTCTAAACTATACTTGTCGATACCTGAAACTACTCCAGGATGACCTTCTTCTATATCATAAATTGCACGGCCTTCATAAATTCGTTCAGGGTTATAAATTACGAAAAAATCCCTTCCAGCTTTTAATTTGCTTGATTTTTCTAATATAGGGATCAAAAATTTTTCTGTTGTTGAAGGAGGAACCGATGGATGAAGAGAAACAATATCATTTTTTTTTAAACCTTTACCGATGGATAATGCAACCTCTCCTACAGCAGTAAGATCTGGTTTTTTATTTTTAATTAAAACAGGAACACAAATCATTTTCAATTTTGAATCAACAGAAGCTTTGATAGGATCATCATAAATTAAAAATTTTCCATTTTCAATACCCTCGCTAAAAGCTTCGATTACTCCAGGTTCAGGAATATGAGTAAGTCCTTTTTTGGCATTTTCGGATACCTTTTGTGATTTATCGATACCAATTATAGTAATACCTGATCTAAGCCAACACGAAGTAAGAGGTGCACCTACATGACCTAATCCATATACAGAAATAAAATATTCACCAGATTGAAATTTCTTTATGATCGTTTCAGGGATTTCTAAATCTGACGAAATATTTGATGCAAATTCTTCTCTCTTTATATCTTTCAATTTTTTCATAAATTGTTTAATTTGCTAACTTGTTATTATATCTTGGTTGGAACATATAAGTAAACAAACTTCAATGATTAAACAAACCAATTAGGTGTTTTTTCTTCTTTTCATCTATCCCCATTTATGAAATTATCAAAGTTACCGTCAAGCGTAATGTAGTATTTTTTCTTCAAAGTTTTAAAACCAACATTCAAAACACAAATTGAATGAATCATCGATATACGGGCTTTATTGTAGAATGAGTATTGTTAAGTTTGGAAAGTTTGTAGATATAAGACTTTGTTTTTGATGCTAATTTGCAATTATTACTTAAATATTAAATTCATTAGTAAAATTTAATAAATAAAACAAATCAAATCAATTAATAAAAAAATAATGAATATCGCGATTTTTGCACTTGATATAGCCGGATCTGAATGGTTCATCATATTACTAACAATAATTATTATTTTTGTTCCAAGTAAAATAACAAGTTTATCAAAAACTATTGGAAGATTTATTGGTGAATATGAAAAAACAAAAAATAACTTGATAAATGAAAAAAACAATTTGTTAAGACAACAAAAATTCATAGATGATCAAACCTATATCGGACCATATGTGCAAAGACCAGTATCATCAGATCGTGAAAAATTAGAGATGATTGCAAAGTCTCTTAATTTAGATATAGAAAACAAATCTGATGATGAATTAAGAAATTCAATATCCTCTAATTTAAAATAAACTTGCAAATACAGACTCGAATACTGAATTTTTACTTTTTTTAAACAAATATATTTAAAAAATGTAAGGAAAAGAACCTAAAGAAGAAATTATTGAGGTGGTTTTAGTAGTTCTGCTTCTAACAATTGCTGTATCAGTTGAACCACCTCTTGTTCAACCTGTTGTCTTGGTAAACTAAGTTTTGCAGAGAAACTATCAGCCAATTGATTGATTGTTTTATTACCATCGCAACTTTCCCAAAAATTTACAATATTTTCATTAACCATAAATCCTTGTTCTTTATCGTTCACAAGAGATATAGAACCATCCGCTTGGTTCAAAATTTTTCCATTTTTTAATGGCAAAAAGGTATTATAATCTATTTGAAATCTCAGAGAAGGTTTTCCATATCCAAGTCTTTCCCGAACAGCAGGATTCATTTTTTCTATTGACCAAGGGGGATCCCATACAATCTCTACATTAATCGAACCAACCCCATTTATTTTATTTAGATATTTTTTCACATCACTTACCAAAGTATCATGTAATGGACACCCTCTAGTTGTCATAGTCATTTTTATATCTACATCATTTTTATCAGATACATTTACTCCATAAATCAAACCCAAGTCGACAACATTTACTGGCACTTCAGGGTCCATGCATTTACGTAGTTCTGAAAATATTTGCTCTTTTGTAACCTGTTGCTGATTCACCATTCAAATTGTATTTAACTGCTTTTTAAATTTATTTAAAACAACATAAAAATCAGTTAATGTTAAATAAACTAGAAATACTTTTTTCAAAAGGGGGATTTAATATTCCTTTTTCTGTTATTATAGCAGTTATTAAATTTGGCGGGGTTAAATCAAATGCAGGGTTGAAAACTCTAACCCCTTTTGGAGCTATTCTTTTTCCAGCGATTTTAACGACCTCATCTGCAGATCGTTCTTCAATAACAATGCTTTCAAAATTATTCCTCAAATCAAAAGTAGAAAGAGGGGCAGCTACATAAAATGGAATATCATGCGAATTAGCCATTGTGGCGACTTGATATGTTCCGATTTTATTGAATACATGACCAGTTCTTAATACCCTATCTGCACCTACTATCACTTTATCAATCATTTGATTCATCATAAGATAACCCACAGCAGTATCTGGAATTAAACTTACATCGATCTTATCATGAACTAATTCAAAAGCTGTAAGTCGAGATCCTTGCATAACCGGTCTTGTCTCTGTTGCAACTACACTTATTTTTTTTCCAGACTCCTTGGCAGATCTTATAACACCTAGGGCAGTCCCATAAGATACAGTAGCTAGTGCGCCAGCATTACAATGAGTCATTATTACATCGCCATCATTGATTAGTTTAGAACCGAATTGGCCCATGCTTTTATTGGTTTTTATATCATCATCTGCCATTTTTTTTACCATATTAACTACATTTTCTTTAATATCCTGTATTGTTTCGCCTCTGATAGATTCTTCCATTATCTTATCTAAACCCCACTTCAAGTTAACAGCAGTTGGTCTTGTTTTTAGTAAGATATCATAAGCAATGCTGAGGCCAGAGAGTAAATCTTTTTTGGTATCAGAATTATTGTGGACAATATACAACGCAAGTCCCATAGCTGCTGCAACACCGATTGCCGGGGCTCCTCTAATAGACATTTTTTTTATTGCATCAGCTACCTCATGATGATTTTTACAAATAATATATTCTAAAGTTTCAGGTAATTTGGTCTGGTCTATCAATTTAACAGAACCGTCATCCCAGGTTACAGTTAATAAATTATTGCTATTGCTATCAATAGGCATATTATTAAAATATAGATAATGATTATTTATTCCTAACAAATAGACATCTAATCAACAGATTTTTTTACTTCAATATATTATTTATATGAAAATGGAAAATGAATTAAATCATATTTTACAATTACCAAAAAGAAAACTTATAGTTTCTTTAGATGACATTATATTGAACAAAAATACTGATATGGAAAATATAATATTTATTCTTATGGTAGAAGAATCATTTGGTTCTGCTGGTGGTAGAGGAGGAGGGTCTGGAAATAGAAAAATCGACAAAATATTCGGGTTCAAAATAAACAATAACAAAGATATAAAAATATTCGAAACAGATAACGCAGATATAATCGATAAATTTGACATACCATACAATGCAGTTGCTATGGATATAGTCCTCGAATCAGGAGAACCGTATGTAGTTCAAGGCATAATAGATCAAGAAATAATAAAATCCTATTTGAAAATAATAGGATAATTTTTATTTAAATTACTTAATTCTTTTAATATGCACATAGTAAAAATGTTCCTGTTTGCAATGAAAAGAACAAAATTCTGAAGAGCAAATATTTTTATTTTCAAAATTACATTTTATTGGTTCAATGTTATTAAATTTATTATTACAAAAAGTACAAACAAATTCAAGATAAGGAATTACCTTTTTTGAGAAGTATAAACCACATTTTCTTTTTTCTTTAAACCAAAGTATTTTATGATTAGTTTTTTCAATGAAAGTCATAACCCTATCATAGGCCTCATAAAATCCCGGTGCATAAAATTGCCTATAATAAATTTTATTTAAAGTATTAGGTTGTATAAAAGCTACTATCCATTTTTCTTCAACGGGATTTTGTAATTCATCTCTTTCTGAAATATCATCAAAATTATAATTATAATTAATACCATCATTATCATCCATCCTAAATCCCTCTTAAATTGATATCTGCTAAACCTTTACTTATTAGGTAAACAGCTAGATATTCAGGAACACTACTTAAGCCACTATTTAAAGTATATCGCTTTCCTTTAAAAAAAATAGAAATATCAATTTTAGAAATGATCTCGACTTTAGAACTGTCAAAAAAACAAGCGTCTTTAAATGGATCAAAAGAATCAATATCATTACAAAGAATTTTGGCTAGACCACTTTTACTATTTATTGAACCAGCAAGCCTAAAAATTCGGTGTATATCCATTGTAACCACAGGATCTATTTTAACAGAAAGGTTTTCGATAGCCTTTGAAACTATTTGTTGAAAATTAGAATTCAAAGAAACTTCTAGTTTTTCTATTTGTTTAATAAAATCATTATCAGTATTTTTATTTGAATGAAACTTAATTTTCAGATTCTTAAGAATTCTTTGTCGCCAGCCGACATCTAAAAGTTGTTTATTTTTTAGTATAGGGATATATTTTTTTTCGTTATTTAGTTTTATTCCTAATGTTTCCAGTTTAAATCCTTTCCCCAAAAGATAACTTGAAATTTCTGATCTCTCACTTGAGAGTAAAGGATAATAATCCTTATCAGCAATATGCAAATGAAAGCCATTATTTCCTGAAAAATAAACAGATATTGTTTTATTATTAATTCCAAAATCTTCGGTCAACAATTTTATTAATTTTCTAACTTCTTTTTTTAGAAAAAATATACAATTTTTACATGGAATATCAATAACATATAATCGAGAACCATTACAATTGCTACAATTTTCCAAAGCTCCAGTGTTTATAAAATTACAAGCATAACATTTTGTATAATTATGTGTTAAAGTACAATCAAGATGCAAATCCTTTCCATCAATATCAAATATTAATTCTGAACCATACCATTCTTTTTTATCCATAGGTTCACTAGGATTTCTATAAAAAGAAGAGGAACAATATATATCAGAAGGAGAATATTTCAAAACAAAAGCATATAGTTCTCCGGCATTACTGAATGAGAGATGACGATACATTTTTTCGTCAAAATGTCGGAAACCAAATTCTCGTAAATTTATTTTTTCAGGTAAAGCAATTTTTGTAAAATAACTAAAATAATATTTTTTAAAAGTTTTTTTTAGCCAAAGATGGTTATTGTTATAAAGTACTGAATTGTTGGAATCTATTTTTATGGCAGATTCTTTTTCTTTTTCCCTATCAATATTATCTGTTAAATCACTTTTATTGTTAAATGAAAAAATCATATTAATTATTTAATCCTCCATCTACTCCTCCGCTCTTCCTCAATAACTGAATAGGATTAATGATGCCTTTACACACAGTCGCTTCATAACATAGATTTTCCAGTTTTATTTTTTCGCATGAAGGAACAAAATATTTCTTCGAACCTCCCTTTTTCCCAGATAAATGTTCTAATTGGTATCTTGTTATTCGTTCATTAAAGTCAGGTAATTTTTTAAAAATCTCTACTATCTCTTCAATACTTTTACCAGAAAATAACAAAAATGTTGCTAATAATAATCGGGCAGAATGAGGCAAATTCTCCCCATTATTCAAAACTTTATAAAGATGATCAATACAAGGAGGTGTTATACTTTTTTTATTTCCATAATCTAAAACTTTAGATCGTTTATTTACAGAATCCCAGTATAGGTTTAAATTTTGAGATTTCGCTAGCACCTGGTTTGGAAACGTAATTAATTTCATATTTTTGATCTTATCAATGATCAATAAACTCAGTTCATTTCTGAATAACCGTACTATTTCATTCACATTAAGATAAACATATCCATTTTTAACTGTCCTGTTTATTAATTTCCATTCTTCTTCATGAAATAATAAAGAACGGGAGATATAATCAACAACTCTGATTTTGTAAAACTCGTTAATTATTGTTTCACAATAAACATCAATTTTGAATACTTCTTTAAAAATCTTAAATAAAATCAATCTTTTTTTCCCATCTTTAAAAGAATTTTTAAGATCTTCTATCAAATATCTTTCAAATCTCATTGATTCTAATAATGCAAATTTTTTTGTTAAAACATCAATCGAAGTACATTTCATTATCAACAAAGAAGCCAAAAAGGTTAAAATCTCAATCTCAAATTTCTCTAACTTGTAATTTGTTTCTCCATTTTTTATAAATTTTTCTATTTTGTTAAAAGACCTTTCTATTATAAAGTCCATTTCAGTTCTGTCAAATTCTTGTAGATCAAAATGAGTTTCTTTAACATATATTGAAGCCTCGTTTAAGAAAGGATATTTAGCTAAATCATTTGTACCCGGTTTTATTGACAATTTGTCTTATTATATATTCAATTCAATCAATTAAGAATTTTTTGCTAATAAAACAAATAAATTTAGAAGTATTTCTATGGATGGTAGATAGATTTATGGATAAATTACAATTATCAGAATCGTGTAAAAATCTTAAGCATTCAGATTGCAAAGAATGTATGTGTAATTGTCATATACCCGGTACAATGGAAAATTTAGCAAGAAAGATATCTTTACTTGATAAATCAAATCCAGGAATCGGTGAAACGATATAAAACTGAGATAATTTGATTTCATATTCAAATTACAAACTCATTTAATTTCAATTAATTATTAGATTCTCCTTCTTCTTCTATTTTGAGTAAATTTCCTGAATCCGCATCAGTAACTGAAATAACTGTATCAGAGCTTGACCAGAATTTTGGATATGTATTAGGTTTCATTACCATTCTTTTAATTTGAAATGAAATGCCTTTTTTTTGTTTGAAAAAATCATCAAAGGCTAATAATGAAGTAGCTAGTCCAACGATCTCACCTTTTTGCGTATAAATAGCCACAAGTTCATCCTTTTTTAAATTTTTAGGAATTGATACAACTCCAGGTAAAGCTAATTGTGCACCATGACATAATGCATCAACAGCAGTATCTCTAATAGTAACAGCAGGAATATGAGTTAGTGCAGTTTCAATAGGAAGGATCATTTTTCGTAATTTTTCCTCTTCGTTTTTTTCTTTATAAAGAAAGAATGCATCAACTAGATCATGCAATCTAACAAAGTTGGTCTCATCAGTAAAATCCCACACTTTAGTCCTTCGTAGTTCAATCATAGAGGCTCCGGCTTCAAGAATTTCACCCATATCATAGATCAATTTTCGAATGTATGTTCCAGATTCGCATAAGACCCGTAATAAGATAAGTCGATCAAACTGATCTAACAAATCCATTTCATAAATAGTTCTAATTCGTGTTTGACGCTTTACAGAAGATCTTTGTGGAGGTTTTTGAAAAATTTGCCCGGTAAATTCTTTTATTATTTTTGTCAATATTTCAACAGGAATTTGATTATGAATTCTTGCTAATGTCACATATTCCTTTGGTCCCAATAATAAAACGGGAACTATTTTTGTACCTTCTTCCAAACCTATCGGTAATAAACCAGTAGTACCGGGATCAAGAGTACCACTATGGCCAGCTTTTTCTAATCCCAATATTTTTTTGACATAAGAAACTATCTCATGACTTGTATGACCTGGAGGTTTATCCAATAAAATTAATCCATAATTTAGTAAATTTTTTATTGGACGTTTAAATGGATAATAACCGTAACTTTCATCGGTTGTACTATCATTTATTATAATCAAATTATCCAATTGGGGAAGGGCTTGATCCATATGTTTTCTAAATTATTATGTCATAAATAAATTAAGAACTCAAAACATTTTCAATAATTATTTTAGATAAATCTACAAGTGAATCTAATGATAATAGATCAGTATTTAAAGCAAAGTCAAAAACATCTAGTTTTTCACCAAAATTAAAATCATAAATTTTTTTATAAATCATTCTATTTTCATTATCTCGTCTTAAAACAATTTTTTTTGCATCATTAAAGTTAATATTGTCTCGCATCGCCATTCTTTTTGCTCTATTATCAACAGAACCCTGTAACCAAAAGTTGATTGTGCCATCCCAAATCCAAGGAAGAGTATAACTTGTAATAACTACATTTCCATCATTAATTAAATCAATTAACCTATTATCAACTTCTTTATCAAAATAAGGATCTTTATTTCGAGTATTCATAAAATTCTGGGCTTCAGTTGTATCCCACCAATCATGGTTCAAAGAAGAGGAATATCCCTTCTCAAATGCCATCATTTTTAGAATATCGCCACCATTCCATAGTTTTAGGTTGAAGTTTTTTGCTATATTTTCTGCTATAGTAGTTTTACCTACTGCTGGCCATCCAGAAATTACCACGCTCATATTTTTTTTATTTTTGTTGCTTAATTTTTTTTTATACAATTTATTTCATTTGATCCCATTTTTAACACTAAAACTAGATTTTCCTCTTTTTCAACTCCTATCTATATAAATTTATCAATGATATATTTTATTTATCTATATTGAAATTGTTTTATCTATATAGGTGACTTTTTCGTTTTTTTATGAAATAAGTTTATTTGATATTGTTCACATATAATAAATATATTGTTCATAAATATTTATCTTCAATACAACATCCTTAAACATCACAATTATTTTAATTAATTAAATATTGAAAAGATGAAAGATGAAAAAGCATATTAAATAAAAATAGATTTATTAAATTTGATTTTGATGGACGATTGTATTGCAAATCCTACTAGTTGCTTCTTCAAGTTGACCATTATTATTTGAGATAATCGAAAAAGGACAACCTGAAAAGATGGAACTCGATGCGATCATTATTTTGGATATATTTAATTCATTAGATATATCATCTGCTGAAATCATATCTCTTTGTCTAGCAAGATCAGTTTTACGCCTTTCATAAACTTCATCGGAATTAGCAGTTAATAGGATTAAATTGGATGGATTCAAAATATTCAGTAATTTATAAGGTATTCCAGGATAATATCCTTCAACAGTATTTATGAAAAGATGAGTATCTATAATAACTATCTCATTGCTAAGTGAACAAATGTAATTAGCAGTCATTTCTTGTAATGATCTTTGTTGTTCGAGTGATAATTTTCGAAGATCATCTCTATTTTTAATTGATAAGAGTTTTTTTGCTTGCTCAAACATTATAATTCCAAATTCGGCCATTTTTATATCGACCCCCTGTTTAGAAAGGGTATCCAAAATATTTGTTATAACAGTAGATTTTCCAACACCCGGAATTCCAACTATTATAACTCTTTTTGTCATACAATCTTTAATGAAAAAGAAGACCATTATTTTTATCTTTATAATTATGAATCAATTATTATTAAAATGAAAAAGGCTATAGAATAGAAAAAAAATAAAAAAATTCGGGCCAGATATTCTAATCTCTGCCCAATAGTGTAGCAA
>JBBRRG010000039.1:0-10119 GCA_038200895.1 Candidatus Nitrosocosmicus sp.
CCTTTATTATAGCTAAGATTTAGGAAAATATGAGCCTGTCAAAAACGGATTATGATATCATAGTAGCGGGTGGAGGGTTAGCAGGCATGATTGTAGCTTCATCTGCAGCATATTATTCTAATCAAAGATTAAAGATATTAATAGTTGATAGAAATGAAATAGCAATTCAAGGTAGAAAAACAATATCGGGGTGGATTTGTGGTGATGCAGTTGGAAAGAACACTGTGGATTATATGAAAGATAGGATAAAAATTTCTTGGGAGTATCCAGAAATAGAACATCCTGTTAAAGGGGTAGTAGCTTTTTCACCCGACCATGAAACCAAGGTTTCGTTTGATGGCGAAGGTTTTATTTTAAACAGAAAGCTCTTACCTCAAAAGCAGTTGAAAGAAGCTACCAATTTAGGAGTAGAGGTAATTAATAATACAATAATAAGAAAATTGCTTATAGAAGATAATTATGTGGTAGGCATAGAAGGTGAAAATACCAAAACAAAGGAAACTATTAAAAAAACTGCCAAAGTAGTAGTTGATTGTACGGGTGTAACATCGGTTTTAAGAACAAATCTTCCAATTAAATCATTTATTCAAAGACGAATAGATAGAAATGACCTGGAATCGACTGGAAGATATATTTATGATTTTAATTCGGACAAAGGAAAAGAAGATTTAACTTTTTTTGACCCAGATTATTGTATAATACACCTAGATCAAAAATTAGCACCTGGTGGATACGGGTGGGTTTTTCCCAAAGGAAAAAATAAGGTAAATATAGGTTTAGGTGTGCAACAAAAACTTTTTGAAAAATCAAATAGAGAATCAGGAAATAAAAGAGATCTAAAAAAATTAATTGACGAATATGTTAATATAAATCCAGCAATTACAAATCCAAAATTGTCAAATGAAGAAGGAGACATTGGAAATGAATGGGGAACATGGCAGGTATCTGTAAGAAGACAAAACGATTGTTTGGTTGCAAATGGATATGTCATGGTAGGCGATTCAGCATGGATGCCGAAACCATTGGATGCTGGAGGTATTGGTCCGGCCATAATTGCAGCAACCATAGCAGGAAAAGACATAGTAGAATCAATAGAAAGTAATGATGTGTCTGAATCAGGTTTGTGGCGATTTAATAAGAATTTTATAAATGAATATGGGTACAAAACACCGGGTTTAGAAGTTTTCAGAAGAATGTTACAGCATTTGACTAATGAGCAAATCAATTATGGTATGAAGCACTTTTTATCGAAAATGGATATTGAAAAAATAACAAATGGCGAACATCCAGTATTCAGTACAGTAGATAAAATTGGTATGCTAATAAGGGGAACACTTAATAAAAAACTTGCAGAAGATCTAAAGTATACAGCAAATATGAATGAGATATTGGTAGATCATTACAGAAATTATCCCGAAACTCCCGAAGGATTTGTAAATTGGTCCAATATATTAAATAAACACCTTTCAGAAGCATTTGCAAAATTTATATAATTTTTTATTTTATTCTCATTTTATTGGTACAAAACTTATATAAAAATACAAATTAATAAAAAAGATCTAGCATACTAAATTGTTTTCGATATGCTTTTAAACTGATTTAAAAATGCAGTTCGCTGATATTCCTCAGTCATTGTAATTCTTACATCTTCTATTATTCTTTTAGAGACATCTAACTTTTTTCTTATCCCCGGTACAATATTATCATAAAATGAGAAAGGATAAATTAAATTATAAATTGATTGCATAATTTCAAACAAAGATAATGAAAAATCAAAATCATTTTTTCTGAGATAATCATAAATCATTCGTTTTATCTCACCAATGCAATCGAGAAGCCCAGTAACATAAGCATTTAAAGATACATTTAATGTTTCAGCGCTACTTAAAATAGGTTTTCTATCGACAATCTCTTTTAGTATAAAAGCTTCAACATACTCCTGTTCTGCCGGCCACAAATATCTATCTAAATCAAAAATAACGTAATTTTTCAGATTTTTGATCAATAAAGATGACCTCTCCAACAATGTTCCAGCTTCTGAAATTTTATTACTATGTAAAAGAATTATGACTTTACTACATAAGGAAATAACTTCTCTTGTTTCTTTTATCAAAGTCTCTCTACTTATTTCTAATTGTTTCATTTGATCGGAAAATATACTTAATGATTTTTGAACATCATCAAAACTAACACTATATGGCATTGATAAGATAAATTTATAGACATGGTTATAAATAGTAAAGAACAAATTATCCCTTGAAAGTCAGATAAATAAAAAAAAGAGTTAATAAAAAATTTATGTGAATACCAAAATAAAAATTATGTTCTTGACCAATATTCGTAGAAGTAGAGGGTATAATTTTGAGTATAAATTAGTCAAAAAATTAAATATGGGAAAATGGGTGGCAAGAAGATTAGGCGGCTCCAGTACTGGATTACCAGACATAGTTGCAGTTAATAATAACGAATCAATACTATTATCAATTGAGGCTAAATCTGGTACCAGTGATACCATTTATGTCCCAAATGATCAAATAGATAGATGTTTTTTAATAACAGAAATGTTTGGAATTTACAGCTACAGGCACATTATCCTTGCATTTAAATTCATGCGTAAAAAAAGACAAATTATTAATGGAGAAATAAAGTATAAACCCAGAAAAGGTAAAGAATATTACAAAATAATAAAATTCAAAGGAAAGCCAACAAATTTTCCCATTATCAAGTGTAATTATAATGGAGATACATATGCGATATACAAAACTAAAATTAAAAAGGTAAAATTAAGAGACTACGATATGCCCTTCAAATATTAAAATATTTTTAAGAATAGCAAATTTAAAAAAAGAAAACAGATATAATATTGTTAATGACTAATGTATTATGGAGAGAGGGATGGATAAAACCACTCTTAACAGAATCTTTATCATCTGAAAAATGTGGTATTTGTAAAAAAGATTTTGAAGAATTAAATTTTGTTACATCATGTGAATTTTGTGAAATTGGAATACTCCATGATTTATGTGCCAATGAACATATTATTTCAGAGCATTTTAAAGAATTAGAAGAAAAAATAGATAAACACAAAGAAAAAAAACTTCATTCATTTCAATGAATATTATTGTTTTATTTTAGCAAGGGTTAAGTAATATTATACAAAGTTACAAAATAACAATTTATATGAACAAAAATAAAAACTGTTTTCAAAAAGGGTTTGAGCCTATAACGTCACAACAAATGTATACGATCGAAAATAATGGAGAAAGAATATTGGGTTTGAGTAAATTATTGATGATGGAAAATGCAGGTTCTAAAATATCAGATTTTTTAATAAATCATTTTAAAGAAAATTTAAATGAAAAGAAAATAGTTTCCTTATGCGGATTGGGAAATAATGGAGGTGATGTAATAGTTGCTAACCGTCATATTTCAGGATATCTATCTTCAAAGTTTTCTACAACAAATGATAATCTTGTATTGGTATTGTTAGGAAAATCGGATCAAATAAAAACTGAAGAATCTAAAACAAATTGGAAAATTATTGAAAAAATAAAAGCTATAAAGAAATTATCCTTGGATGCTGAAAATATAAATGAGATTGAAATGGAAATAGAAAGTTCGGATATAATAATAGATGGCATATTTGGAACAGGTATCAATGGAATTATAAAAGAACCATTCTCAAAGGTAATAGACAAAATAAATCAGCAAAAAACAAAATCATTTATCTTATCTGTAGATATTCCATCAGGTTTAAATCCAGATACAGGAGAAATATATGATAAATCCATAAAAGCTCATACTACAATAACATTTAACAGAATAAAACATGGTCTTTTAAAAAATATCGAATATAGCGGAGAAATATTACCTGTAAAAATAGGGATTCCTATTGAAGCAGAAATGGATGTGATTTGATTAAAAATGCTAAAAATAGAACAATTCTTAGTAGGAGAGATGGATAATTTTACTTATATAATTATCGATGAAAAGAACAGAAATTCAATTATAGTCGATCCATCTTGGGATCTTGAAATTATTTTTGATTTTCTACATATAAATAAACTTGATAACGAATTCATTATAAATACACACTCACATTTTGATCATGTTTTGGGCAATGAACAAGTAGTTAAAACAACTGGAGCAAAAATAATACAACACAAGGCATCACCTTTAAAAAAAGATATAGAAGTAAATGATGATGAATCAATAAAATTTGGAGATTCACAAATTAAAACAATTTACACACCAGGTCATTCGGGGGACAGTATTTGTTTGGTCATCAATGATAAAATAATTTTGACAGGCGATACATTATTTGTGGGAAGTTGTGGCAGAATAGATCTTCCAGGTAGTGATCCTGTTCAGATGTACTATAGTATATATAATAAATTAATTAATCTTGATGAAAATTTAATAGTCTATCCAGGGCATCATTATGGAAGTACCAAAACATCCACTCTAAGAGATGAAAAGAAATCAAATTTTGTATTTAAATTCCACAATCGTGAAGAGTTTCTAAGATACATGAACACATAGAAATTAAAACATATGGGCCGATTAACCTGCCTATAACTTTTGCACTATAAAACAATTTTACATGTTAAAAAAATAGAAATTGTGGATAAATACTAATATAGATAAGAATTAGTCGTGATAAGGCTTTGTTAACTTGAAGAAATAGATAAACTTAATGACACCATTTACAGTATATTGAACAGACAAAGTGGTAAAACATCTACAAAGTGTATTTCATATGGGTTTGTACCTATATACTCTAGGTTTATCTTTAAAAGTACTGCAAAGAGCATTATCTAAATTTATTAGAATAAATAATGTTTTCCTATGGAAATAGGTTCAAATAACAATTAGAAGGTTATCTACAAAAAGAAAAAACATGAATTATAGAAAGACAATATGTCAAACTAACACAACCCATATAACATAACCGCTTTTTATTTATTAAAGATTAATGGATTAAGAAAAAATACCCACAGTACATAGGTTTCAAGTATTTTTCCAATCCAAGACCCGGTCACAATACTTATCATAGGAAATAGAGACTACTGATTAAATTTAATAATAATATTAGAGAAAAATTATTTGAGATATACAAAACAATAAAAATTTATAATTGCCCGTTAGAACTATAAAAAGGACAAAGACGATTATTTGAATTTTATCATTTCCTCTAGGTAAAAAAATTAAAAACAGGGACAAATTAACAGTTATGATAAGCAAAGTTTTTCAATATAAAAGATAAACAGAAAAGAAATGAGAAAGTCTTTTGTAAATATTATAGAATCTAAAAATGGTAACAATAACATAAGCCATTTTAAATCCGCCAAATCTTCTTTTTTATTTACAATATCATATACCGAAACTGCCAACATACCAGGGATAACTATTGCGGGAGCAAATACAGAATTGATAAAATTTACACCTGCAGCGGATGCAGAATACATTCATTTTGGAAAATGCAGATGTATAGATACAATCCCAGCCACACCTGATGGGAAACCAACACCTGCTATTATAACAAAAACAGCATTAGATCTTGCAAATATTCCCATCACAGTAATAGACTCTGGTTCGTTAGTAAAACCATTAATCCCATATACTAACATAAATTCAACATTTGGAAAAAACATTGCATTAGAAAAAGCATTAGAATTAAAAGATGTCGTGTCAAATTATGAAATGGGCAAAATCATAGGCAGACAAGCATCTAAAAACAATGATCTATTGATAATCGGTGAAAGCATCCCAGGAGGAACAACTACTGCATTGGGCGTGTTATCAGCATTAGGAATAGAAGCATATAATAAGGTTAGCAGTAGTATGCCTGGAAATCCTCATGTATTAAAAAATAAAATAATAAAAAAATCATTATTAAAATATAACATAAAATTTGGAGATTTTCGCAATGACCCATTTAATGCTATTTCATATTTTGGAGATCCAATGATGCCAACTGTATCAGGTATGGTCGAAGAGATTATATCTAGCAATAAAAAAGTGATACTAGCCGGTGGAACTCAAATGTGTTGTATTGTTGCAATATTAAAATCACAAGGTTTAAAATTTAACAATAATCTATGTATAGGAACTACATCTTATATAATAGATGATAAAAAATCAGATTTACGTGGATTAATAAATCAAATTACAGATGATATTCCTGTTTTTTACACAGATTTAGGACTAGAAAATTCTACAAAGATAGGATTAAGGTCATTTGCCGAAGGATTTGTAAAGGAGGGAGCGGGTGCAGGGGGTACTGCAATAGCTGCGTCACTAAAAAAAGAATCTCTAACTCAAAAGAGTTTTATAAACAAGATGGAAGAAAATTATTACAGTACGATAGAAGAACCGATTATTTTACAAAACAAGAAGATAGGAAAAAGTGAATTTTAATTAACACAAAAAAGTATCAAGATATATGAATAGGATTTAATACTGAATGTAATAAAATGATTTTCCTGTCTAATATATATGTACAAAAACACTATTATTTTTATTTGAAAGATCATTGAAATGATACAACTTTGAGTTTGGAGAAAAAGTGAAGAATATTATCTATCTCATTTTTAATCCTATCAATGAAAAAAAGCAATATTTAAATATTTTATCCATGTATTTATCATTTCCTAAATTAGCAAACGATGTATTTTTGCATATAATTGTAACAAATAATTATGAATATAAAGTGAATTGTTCACCTTTTCAAATTTCTCCTTTTTAATAGGAACTTAAAATCTCATTTTACTTTTTAGAAATTATGATAAATGGAATCATCATATTATATAGATAGTTCCAGTGAACCAAATAAAAAACTCATAACATTTTTTAATTTAATATACTAGTTTTGTCGATAATGAATTTCTATAATCATAGTAAAACTTTTTTACAGTTCAATTTATAGTTTTTTTCTTAACCAATTTAAATTTAAATCAATACCTTACTTTAAATAAGATTTGGAGAAATTGAAAAATATGGTTGAAACAGAAAAAATAAGAGGAGGTATCCTGATATCTATAGCATTGGCAGGTTTTTCAATTTATTCATACATTCTTTTTGGTACTGATTGGGGGATAATAATGATGAAATTAACTGCTATTGTGATAGTTGGAATTATATTTTTTATAATTGGATGGATTGGTTTTACATTAACTATAGATGAAAAAAACAAATAAGAAAAGAAATTAACTATTTTTTTAGAAAAATGTCGGTAACAGTTTGGTAAATTCTTGGCCCCACATCCCTTACTATCTGAGTATGTTTTATTTGATAATCATAATTTGAAAATAAAGAATGGATATAATTTTCCGAATTATTAATAACTTTTGATTTAAAATCACTTTTTATATGAGAGAAAAAATGGAGCTGACCCCCTTCTGGCTTTAAACAATTTATAGCAACATCTATAAAGTCAAATGCTTTTTCTGGTAACGGCATAAGAATTCGATCTGCTTTTTGAATGAATTTTTGAGAAGATAATATTTTTTTAGCATCACCATGTAAAGAAATGACATTTTCTTGAACTTTATTTATTTTTGAATTTAGTCTACTTAAAATATATGCATCAAGGTTTGAATCGATATTATATATCAACGCAGGGACTTTTTTTGCAATAATTACTGAAAAAGTTCCTACACCTGCAAACATATTAACAATAGTTTCATTCTTAGATACAAGATTTGATATTCTCAATCGTTCTGTAGATAAACGAGGAGAAAAATAAGAACTGGCAACATTTACAAAAAATTTACACCCATATTCTTTATAAGTAGTAACATATTTATTCTCTCCAGAGATTAATTCTAATCCCCTCAATCTATACTCACCATCTACAGAAGTATTCTGTAAAAAAATCGATTTTAAATTAGGGATATGCGATAAAAGAGTATCGCCAATAATTTTTTTTTTAAGTAAAAGAGAATCAGGAATTTTAATAATTGCAATATCTCCAATGATATCAAAAGAAGAAAAAACATCAGATAATTCAGACTCTAAAAGAACATCCTTGAGTAATCTTTTTAAAAATTTTGTCATAAAGTAAATCCAAATATTATCTATTTTTTTATATAATAATAGTTTCCATCTTTTTTTTGTAATCTATCCAAACGACTTTCTTCTTTATTAACCCTCGGGCGACCAGTAGTTTCATCTCTTCTGAAGGATATATTCAATGATTTTAAAAAGTTATTCATACCTATCTCTTTGGTTATTGGCGAGGAGCCAAGCCCCTCAATTCCAGGAATACCATCAAAGATTATCAATGAATCAGATACAAGATCAATAAGTTGAATATCATGATCAATAATAAGTGCAGATTTGCCTTTTGCTTTTATTAATCGTTGAATAAACTTTGCTAAAGAAATCCTATCTTCTATATCCAAAAAAGCAGATGGTTCATCAAGTGCGTATATATCAGCATCTCTTATCAAAGACAAAGATACAGCAACTTTTTGAAGTTCACCTCCGCTAAGACCTTTAACAGATTTGTCGTAAAGTTTTTTCAAACCTAATGGAGTCAAAATTTGTTCTTCAATTAAAGAGCCTTCAAATTGGCCATTATTAGCAGAATAAATTAATGACCGCACATCTCCCTCTATATCTTGATTTAGATATTGAGGTTTATAGGAAATCCTTACTTCTGAATCTAATTTACCGTCATCAATTTTTTCTAAACCAGATAACATTTTCATAAATGTTGTTTTGCCCAAAGCATTAGCACCAACTATCCCTACAACTTCTCCTTGATGGATTTTACCACTATTTACTTTGAGATTAAACATTCCTAAAGTTTTTTTGAGAGAAGAATAATTTACAATAGACATATTAGAAATCATATTTTCAGTAACATTTGATATATCAAATTTATAGGCTCGGTCTCTAAATCTCACGTTTTCTGTTGGAATAAATCCTTCCAAAAAGTTGTTAATACCGATTTTGGTACTTTGTAATGAAGAGACTATACCATAAGTTCCAGGTTCTCCATAGATTATAAAAACATTATCTGAAAGATAATCTAATAATGACATATCATGTTCAACAATCATTACACTCTTGCCATCTTTAGCTAAGTTGTTAATTACCTTACTCACAGCAAGTCTTTGATAAATATCATTAAAAGAGGAAGGTTCGTCAAAGAAATAATAATCAGCCTCTTTAGATGCAGCAACTGCAACAGCAAGTCTTTGAAGTTCTCCACCACTCAAAGTCGAAATATCTTTATTTAAGGAATTTTTTAAACCCAATTCCTCTATTAATAAGTCTCGAGTCTTTCGTTCATCATATTTTTTCAATAATTCCATTACTGTTCCCTTAAAAATTTTAGGTATCAGATAGACCAACTGAGGTTTTATAGAAGTTTTTAAAGATTTTGTTGAAATTTTTTCAAAATGTTTTCTAAGTTCAATATTAGCAAGTTTATCAAATATATCGTTCCATTCCATTTCTTTATCAAAGTTTCCAAAATTAGGTTTTATATTTCCAGATAGTAAATTAATGATTGTCGATTTGCCCATTCCATTTCTGCCCACTAATCCAGTAACAGATCCTTCTTTTGGTATAGGTAATTTGTAAAGTCTAAAACTATTTATACCATATTGATGAATTTTATCTACACCGATCTCACTCGCAAGATTCACTATAACAATAGCATCAAAAGGACATTTTTTAACACAGATTGTACATCCAGTGCAAAGATCTTCAAATATCACAGCTTTTCCATCTTCTGGTCTCTGAATAATACATTCCCCACCAGTTTTATTTACAGGGCAATAAAGAATGCATTCTTGACCACATTTTCTTGGTTGACATAACTCTTGGTCTAGAACCGCTATTCTATGAGTAAAATTAAGATGTTTATTCAATTTAATATAATATATTTATCCTGAATCCTATTTAAATACTGAATAAAATACAAATAGTAACTAATCATCTTTAATAGCAAAGTATATATAAACTCTTCAGAATATAGTGAATAGCCGGCCATAGCGTGAGGGCCCGACCCGGACCCATTCCGAACCCGGAAGTCAAACCTTATGTCGCTGCTGGATACTGACATGCGTGAGCTGTTGGGAAACGGCAGTGCTGGCACTTTTAGTT
>JBBRRG010000040.1:0-10093 GCA_038200895.1 Candidatus Nitrosocosmicus sp.
AGGTGCGGAAACTCCAGCAAGGAACCCATATGTAGCAGAAATGTACAAACTAGCACTTGAAGGAAAACTCTACAGTAGATCCATTCCATAAATTTTTTTTTTGTTATTTAGTTTAATTTAATAATTTCAAAAGGAATAAAAAATAAATATATTATTATTTGTCTTGATCTGTATCAAGATCTTGAGATTGTTTTAGTTTTTCAGAGAAGCTAATTGTTTTGCCATGATCAGAGATAGAAATATTGGTATTAATTCGTATATTCAATCCTAATGATCTATAAATACCAAGTAGATCACCTCCGGATATTTTTGAAATTTCTCCATAACGTATCAATTCATTTATTCTTTTGATAAGGATTTTAGTTTGAAAAGGAAATTGTTGTTCTGCAAGATTCAGGACCTCATTACCACGATCATATAAATAGCTTAGCAGAAAATCACGCTCGGATATACCACCTACTAAATCAGTTGATTTTTTTTGGTTCAGTTCACTTTGTTCCATGGTTTTCCTTTCTTTTTCCCTATAAGCGAATTGTTCTTTTAGAGCCTTCATTTTTCTAGCTTTTATTAACTCTAGATCGGGATCATCAATATTTGAGTTTTCATTATTGGTCAATTTAACCTTTAATCACCCCTAACGGTATAAGTCGAACTGCTTTTGTAGCAATACCCACATTATGTGATACATCTGCAACCATATCTACGTCTTTGTATGCATCAGGTGTTTCTTCAACTAAACCATTCTTAGTCATAGATTTTACATAAACACCCCTAGATTCTAATTTTTTCTTTACTTCATCTAGGGTATGAATTCTTTTTGCATGAGACCTTGACATAGTTCTTCCAGCACCATGAGCAGTTGATCCAAAGCTTAAATCCATAGATTTATCATTCCCCAACAATATCCAACTAGCAGTACCCATAGATCCAGGAATAATTACAGGTTGACCTATAGAACGGTATCTTTGGGGCAGTTGTTCCATCCCTGCAGGAAATGCACGAGTAGCTCCTTTCCTATGTACAACCAAATCCCGGGTTTCATCTCCATCAATTTTATGACGTTCCACTTTTGCAATATTATGAGAAACATCATATACTAATTTCATATCCAAATCTTGTTCACTCATTTTAAGAATACGTTGAAAAACCATTCTTGTCCAATGAGTGATCATTTGCCTATTTGCCCAAGCAAAATTCAAAGCTGAAAACATGGATTTTCTATAACTTTCACCCTCTGGCGAGTTATTAGGAACGCAAGCTAGTTCTCTATCTACAATATTTAAATTATATTTTTTTGCCGCTTGTTCTGATAAACGTAAATAATCACTGCATACCTGATGTCCAAATCCCCGTGATCCGCAATGTATTAAAATCTGTATTTGACCTTCTTTTGTAATTCCCATAGTTTTTGCGGCTTTATCATCATATATTTTATCTACTTTTTGAATTTCAAGGAAATGATTACCAGAGCCTAAACTACCTAGTTGAAGAGAACCTCTCTTTCTTGCATTGTTTGAAATATCTACTGGGTCAGCGCCACCCATTTTGCCAGATTCTTCACAAGACTCAAGATCGCTGTTTATTCCATAACCATTATTTACCGACCATTTTGCACCTTCCATGAGTAATTCGTCTAATTCTGAAGAAGTAAGTTTGATTGAACCCTCACTACCAATACCAGTTGGAATAGAAGAAAACAGTTCGTCCACTAGTACCTTCAGTTTTGGACGTATATCAGATTCAACAAGGTCTGTTTTAATTAATCTAACCCCACAATTAATATCATATCCTACGCCACCGGGACTAATAATACCTTCTTCAAGATCGGATGCGGCTACGCCTCCAACAGGAAACCCATATCCCTCATGTCCATCTGGTAACACAACCACATGCTTTTTAACTCCAGGGAGAGTGGTTACATTTACAGCTTGGTCTAGTGTTCGGTCTTCAACCATTTTAGAAATTAATAAATCATTTGCAAATATTGTAACAGGAACATTCATTCCTTTAGATTCGTCTTTAAGTATTTCAAATTTGAAATTTGAAATTTTATTAACCTGGTGTTTCCCCCTCTTTGTTACTAATAAACTAGACATTATTACCTATATGTAAAATATTTTAAGCTTGCTAAATATTAATCATCCTAAATAATAAATTAGATAACCATTATTTTAGAATAATTAATGCCCATTTTACCAATTGATAGTGGAAGATATGGAAATAAAGAAATGAAAGATATTTTCGAAGAATGTAAAAAATTAGATTATGAACTAAAATTCGAAGCAGCAGTTGCAAAAGCACAAGCAGATGTTAATTTAATTCCTCAAGAGGCAGCTATAGAGATAACAAAAATAACAACGTCAAATATGATAAGTCTAAGCAGAGTCAAAGACTTGGAGAAGATAAGCGACCATGATACTGCTGCAATGGTAGAAGCAATTAGCGAACTATGTTCAAATAATACAAAGCCTTGGATTCACTATGGGTTAACCAGTAATGATGTTGTAGATACTAGTACATCAATGCAAATGAGAGAGGCATTCGCAATTATTGAATCGAAAATACATGAACTAATAAAAGAACTGTTGAAGAAAGCTAAAGAAAATCAAAATTTGCCTGCAGTAGGCAGAACTCATGGTCAACATGCCAGTATTATTTCATTTGGTTTAAAATTTGCAATTTGGTCAAATGAGATGATGGACCATTTGACGAGAATTGAGGAGGGGAAAAAAAGGTTTTTACTATGCAAAACTTTGGGCGTTGTTGGTACTGGTTCTATAATGAGAGAAAAAGCACTAGAAGTACAAAAAATGGTTTCAGAAAAACTAAATCTTTTTCCAATTGAGGCTGCAACACAAGTAATCCCAAGAGAAAGATATGCAGAAATGGTTTTTATAATTGCATTAATTGGATCTACACTAGATAAAATAGCTATAGAAATAAGAAATTTGCAAAGAACCGAAATAGGCGAGGTTCAAGAATCATTTAAAAAAGGTCAGATGGGAAGTAGTGCAGTTCCTGTGAAAAAAAATCCAATTAAGAGTGAAAGAATATCGTCTTTTGCCAAAATTCTTAAATCTAATGTAAATACATCTCTAGAAAATATATCTTTATGGCATGAAAGGGATTTATCCAATTCTGCAAATGAGCGCTTTATAATTCCTATAACAACGATTTTAATAGATGATATGGTTACTACGATGATAAAAATAATTTCAGGATTATTTATAGATAAGGAAAAGATTTTAAAAAATATAGAAATAACTAAAGGCCAAATATTTGCAGAATTCGTTCTTCAATTATTAATTTCTAAGGGGATTCCAAGATTAAAAGCATACAGAGATATACAAAGAATAGCATTCAAAGCAACAGAATTGGAAGAACATTTTTTAAAGGTATTATCAGAAGAGGAGAATATTATTAAAAATATAACTAAAAAAGAATTAGATTCTATTTTCAATCCGCAAAATCAATTATCTGCATCCAATCAAATTATTAATAATGTAGTAAAAAGAGCTCAAAAAATGGAAATATTTTAATAATAACTTATAAGAAAGAAGAATATATAAAATAAAGTTAAGGTTATCAAGTGAAAAACCATATGAGGTCCAATTTGGATAGGGATAAAGAAATTTCTTTGAAAAAAGATCCCAAGTGGACTATTAGTTTATTGCATTATGTATATGCAAAAGGTTTTTTCATTGCCTTATCATTTATTTCCATGATAACTACAGGTTTTTTTGGAATTCCTTTGATTTCAAATTTTTTTTTAAATAAGGACATAGATTCAATCCAATTGATATCTACAATATTTAGTATATTAGGATGGATTTGGGGATTTATGGCATATAACCAATTTGATAAATTTACAAAATTGGTTAAAAACACATGGTCATCATCTCACAAACTAGATCCAATGATAGGAGAGTACGATTACAAAACATTTAATCCTGAAACCAAACAATGGGAGGAAGGATATATACACTATGGAATTGTAGATTTCTGGGACAGCGAAAACGAGGTTCCACTATGGATAGATAAAGCAAAATATTGGAGAATATTTATTGAGCTACAGAGAATAAATAAGAATACAATCCTGCAAATTACCAAGGATAAAAATCTCCCTTTTAATGAAGGAAAAAATAATTTGGCAGTCACAGTAAAAGAGAACAATTTTGAAACCATATTAAAAAATAACATAGAATCTAAACATGTTAATTATAAAAAATATAGAGTAATCATTCCACAATGGCTAGTAATAAATACAGAATATAAAAAATTTAATTCAAATTTTCAATTAGAAATAGGTATTCTTACAAGTATAATTACAGAAGTCAATAAAAATATTCCAAGAATAATTGATGAAATAATACAACGGGAAAAAACAATCATGACACAACCTTGGAGTATGTTTATATCAGTGATAACGTATTTAAATAAAAGCCTTCCTATAAGAATAATTTACAGTAAAATAAAAGATATAACTCCCGGAGCAAAAAAACGACGGATTCAATATATAAATGACAATCTTTCCAGAGCATCAACAAATGCCTTGATCGAAGCTATAATAATAAAAGCAAAAATAATTGGTATCGATGAAAGATCTTTAAATAAGCTACTTTCATTGATCAAATTCTTAAAAAACGAATATGAAAAATTAGGATTAGGAGAAGGCTCTAGTGAATACCATAACTTTAATCACTCATTAGAAGTTGCCTACATGAGTTTAAATATGCTCCCTAAAGAGATTCACGGATACAGTATCGATAAGAAAGATTATGAGATAATGCTTGTTGCAGCACTATTACATGACTACAATCCTATGCATGATATAAAATTTCGAAAATCACATACGAGAATACCCAGAGTAACTAGCACATTAGAACAAATAAGGAAAAAAAGAATTCATGATGCTTATTTTAATTTTACCGATGAAGATCTGATAAAATTTTTTAGAAAATCTGACTCTCCCCTACTGCTAACAAAAGAGTATGCAACAGTAAATCCTCAATATTTAAAAAACAAGGAGAGCAAAATAGAGAGCAAAATAGTAGAAGCTTTGATTTGGAGAACAGATTATCCTTTTGACGAAAATTCTCAAACTAATTTTAATCAGTTATTGATAGAAATTAATAATAGCGGCTATTCTTGTGAAAAAATTAATTTAATAGCGGAAATTTTATCATTGGCTGATCTCTCTGTAACATATTTAAGTTCAGATCCTCTTCTGGCTTGGAATAGAGTAGTAAAATTATATCAAGAATTAGATCTTCCTGTGGTAGAAGCAGTTTCAGGGACAGACAGGTTTCTGTCTCTTTTCTCAGAAGGATCATTATTTAAAGAAATTGTATCCGGAAAAAACTTTCCAGTTGTTTTTAGACAAAAATGGGATAATGTTTACAGATTCTTTCACGAAGGAAATCCTTCAAATCGTATCAATAAAATAATTCTCGATGCGAGAACAAGATATCAAAAGATAAACATGGAAATAGATATGAATAATTGCGATTTTTTAATTATTAATGCCCTTGCAAATAAAAATGAATTTTTTATAGGTATTGGAAAAAATAAAGAAGATATAATGATAGCACAATCAAAATTAAAAGTGTTAGAAAAAGAAAATATAGAAATTCTTACAGGAAATACAGAAAAATTACTACCATTTATAAAAGATAAATCAATTGATAACATTATAATAAATATATCTAACGAATTAAAAATAGACATCAATAAGGCAACATTATTAAAAGATTTATTTTATTCCTATAACTCAAAATTAGTTTTAAATGGAACAATTCAAATTATAATAGATAAAAATCAACATTATGATGAAGTAATATCGTTAATGCCCAATCAAGAATTTAAAATAATAAATATATCTACTAATACCATATCAAAAGATATTTTGAATGACAAATTTATCGATTTTGATAATTTAGAAAAGATTAAAATAATAACAATTTTGAAGATAAATAAATAGTAAGACTAAATAAATAATAACCAACTATAACAAATAAATAATAACTCGATATTGGTCTATATTAAAAAATTAGAAATTTTTGGATTTAAATCATTTGGATCAAAAAATATAATATTAAATTTTCAAAAAGGTTTAATTGTAGTTACAGGTCCTAACGGTTCCGGCAAAAGTAATATTCTTGACGCAATTTTATTCGCACTTGGCGAAAACAGTCCCAAAGCTCTTAGAGTAGATAGATTTCAATCTTTATTCCACGACAACTCAACAAATAACAATAATAATACAAATAAAACAGTAAGAGTAAGTTTAACTTTTGATAATTTAGACAGAGGGATTCCGGTAGATAAAGATAATGTTACTATTACTAGAGAAATGTCTGGAATAAATAGCGGAGAAAGTCAGTACATAATCAATGGAAAAAAAGTTTCAAGAAACAACATAATGGAACTATTAGAAATAGTAGTGGCATCACCTAACAAATTGAATATAGTGCAGCAAGGCATGATAACAAGAATATCTGAATTAAATTCGGAGGAAAGAAGAAAAATAATAGAAGATATAATAGGATTATCTTATTTTGACGAAAAGAAAAACCAGGCTATGAAACAATTGGAAGAATCAGATAGACGATTAGAAATAGCTTTATCCAAAATGGATGATGTAAAAAATAGAATAGATGAGCTAGAATCAGAAAGAAATGATCAGCAAAGATTTATCCAATTAGAATCTGAAATTAAGAGATTAAAAGCTATCAAAGTCTCTGAGAAATTAAAAAAAATAATCAAAGATATTACAGATTTTAGTAATATAAACGGCATTAGAGAAAATAATAATAAAATAATTACAAATGAGGTAAATAAATTAAACCAACAAATAGAGCAATTAAATAATGAGAAAGAACAATTTTTGATTTTATCAAGTGATTCTAACAAAGAGAAAAAGGAACTGGAAACAAGGTTATCGTCAGTAATTTATCAATACGAAAGGACTAATGCAATAATAAAAGAATCTCAATATTATTTAGATCAAACAATCCAAAAAGAAAATAACAATTTACTAGAACAACAAATACAATATCAAAAATTAAAAGGTTATGAAGAACAACTAATCTATTTAAAAAATAAAATTGGCATAGGTGAAAGAAATAGAGGAGAAATAGAGGAGAAATTAAAAGAAATAGCAAAAGAAATAGAGGAAAAAAATGAAATAAATTTAAATGAAATAAATAGAAAAAATTCTCTGGAAACAAGGTTAAAAAAATTATTACGAATCAAAGGCGAATTTGAAGTAAATATTGCTAGGAATGAAGAAAAAATAAAAAATCTTTCAGATAAAATAAGAATCAATGACAAATCGATAGTAGAATATCTCACAGAAAGAAAAGACAATGACAAAATGATATCAGATTTAAACGTCAAAATCAAAGAAGTTTATACAAATATTACAAAGGTAAAATACAATGTCTACAAGATAGATATCGAATCTACAAAATTAAGTAGAGAACTAGAGATATCGAAAAATACAATTGATAATGCAGAAAAAACAATTTTAAAATATGATGAAAAAATGAAATTAGCTAAAAATATTCTGACTGAGGATTATGCCATTGCATCTTTATTGAAAGACTTTAAAAATTTAGATATCATAGGATATGTTTTTAATCTACTAAAATGGGATGAAAAATACCAAAAAGCTATTATTGCTTCTGGAAACGAATGGATGAAGTCCATAGTTGTTAAAGATATCAAAAGCATGATCACATTAGCAGAATATTCTAAAAATAACAGAATACCATTTTTGAAGATAATTCCGATAGAATTGCTTGATGATGGAGGAAAGATTAAAAAAATACCACATGATCAATCAATAGTGGGAATATTATCTGAATTTGTTTATTGTGACATAAAACATTTATCAGAATTTTTATTTGGTAACATAATTCTTACTAAAAATCCGGTTACAGCATATATATTATCTAAACGCGGCTATAAAGCAGTATCAATTACAGGAGAGATTTTTTTTCCAAATTTATCTTTAATGCAATTTGATTATGGTTCAAAAATATCTGATCTTACCAAAGATATATTGTTATCCGATTCTATTGAAAGCTTAAAAATTAATTTGGATAAACTAAAAACGTTAACAAAAATGAAAATTTCTGAATTATATAACATTGATAAAGAAAAAATAATGAATGAAAATTCGTTAAATTCACATGATTTACAAATTTCTGATTGTGAAAAAAAAAATGTAGAAATTCAAGATCGAATTAATAAACAGTATCAAGATAGTAAAAAATTAGTTATAAATAACATAGATAATAGTGCATTGATAGATAAAATAACCAACAATTTCTTCAAATACAAATCAAGATTAATAATTATTGAACAAGCGATTAATAAAATAAAAAAAGAGATAGACCAAATAGAAAAGGAAAACGATATTGAAAAAATAAATAATTTAAACATAGAGAAAAAAAAGATTAGTTATGAAATTGAAATAGAAAATAACCAACTACGACAATTGATATTAACGCAATCTCTTTTAAAAAACAATCTCGATAATACCAATATACAATATCAAAAATCTCTAAAGGAAAAGGAAAATATGGAAAAGGAAAAGGAAAATAGGAAAATAATTTTAGAAAAATCCAAGGTAGAATTAAGAGAGATCGAGGTAGATCTGAAAAAATTAAGAGAAAACGAAAACAAGATAATACAATCAACGAGTTCGGCATATACAAAACTACAAGAATTCGAACGATTATATAGAAAATTAACCGAAAACGAAAAAAAAACTGTTAAAGAATTAAATTTATTAGAGAAAGAGGTAGCTATAACCAATAAAGATATTTTAGATCTACAAAATCAAAAAATAAATCGAACAAATGAACTACAAGAATTGGGATATAAAGAAACTTTAGAAAGCTATGAGGTAGAAAATATATATCAAGATTTAAAAATAGAATATGAAAGTATTAGAGAAAGGATCAACCTCAGAGCAAATGAAACATATTTAGAAATAATAGATGGATATCGTGGAATGTCAAATAAAAAAAATCAATTAGAAGAAGAGAGAAATTCTATTGTAAGATTTATTGATGAAACTGGAAAAGAAAAGGAAATTGTTTTTACTAATGCGTTTAAAAAAGTAGACGAAGATATTAGAAAAACATTTTCAGAGATCACAGGTGGCAGCGCATGGTTAGATTTGGAAGATTCTGAAAATATTTTTTCTGGTGGAATTTTACTAATGGTACAATTTCCAAATAAGCAAGCTAGAGAATCCACTTCATTATCAGGAGGAGAAAAAACGATGGCAGCAATTGTTTTTCTACTTGCACTTCAATCGCTTAAACCATCGCCATTCTATTTAATGGATGAAGTAGATGCACATTTAGATGCTCAAAATACTGAAAGATTATCAAAGATTCTATTACTTCGATCTGATAACAATCAAATAATAATGGTAACACTAAAGGATTCTACTGTGGCAAAATCAGATCTAATATTTGGAGTGTATCCAAAAAATGGGATTTCTCAAGTAGTAAAATATAATCATCCGAATAAAATCAAATAGAATCAAAACTTTTATTTTGTATAATTCTAATTCTTATAATGAAAACAAGAGACAAAATGCTCTTTTGTAATTTTGTATTCTGGAGGATCGTTTGTTGTACATTCTTTTAAAGATAATTTACACTTATTATAGAATTTACAACCAGTAATAGGGATATCAAACAAATTTGTTTTATCATAATTTTTATAGTATGTACCAGATCCTAAAGAAGAGAAATTAACAGCATCCAATAACATCCAAGTATATGGATGAAGTGGATTTAAAAGCACTTCATCGATATCCCCAAATTCAACTAAATGTCCTGAAAACATAATACCAATTCTATCACCGATAAATCTTGAAGTGGCTAAGTCATGAGTTATATAAATAATAGAGATATTCAAACTATTTCTCAAATCATTTAATAATGATAAAATCTCTGCTCGTATAGAAACATCTAACATAGATACAGGTTCATCAGCTATTATCAAGCGAGGGTTGCTAACAATTGCTCTAGCAATTGAAACACGTTGTCTTTGGCCACCAGAAAGCATA
>JBBRRG010000041.1:0-10089 GCA_038200895.1 Candidatus Nitrosocosmicus sp.
GATTATAGGTAGTTGAGTTTGAATTATTTGTAGGTGTGATCTCTAAAAATTTAGATGGTTTATCATTCACTAATACCTCAAATCTATTATCTTTGTTATCTGAAGTTTTAGAATCAAGTATGCTTCTTGGAATTTGAATAATTATACTATTATTATTGAAATCTAATGGATTCAATATTAATATTAGAGAATTTCTATCTTTTTCGTAAATTACATTATTAAGAATGTTTTTTTCTTCAGTAAAAAAATTGATGGGAACAAATATATTATTAGCCTTCAAATAAAAAAAATTGTTATTCAGTCCATGTAATTTCGAATTTGTAAAACTTTGATTTGTGATAATATTTTGTTTTGATTTATTTGAGTTTAAATTTGATTTTGATAGATTATCTGAAAAACTATTATTTATATTGAGGTTGATAAAAATAATTAATACAAAAAATACTAAAATCAATAATATATTTTTTAAATCAAAGTAATAGTTTATTACTTTTACCAATTACTTTATAAAGAAGTAAACATGGCATATAAGAATTCTTTGGCAATAAATTACTTTAATTCAATTTTATTTCTTTTTAATTTTAATAAGTAATGATTATAGAATAAGAGGGGTTAAGCACTAGTTATTCTTAATACCCATATAAAATAATAATACTAACTCTTATTACACCATTTCTTTAATATGGAAAAACATTATCATGCTTACGTGCGTATTTTTTTTTGATAAGAAATATGTATTTTATTTGTCTATTTTCTTCTGTAATATATTTTATATAGTTTATCTATTGTTGGAATACTATTAACATTACACATGAGGAAAGTTAAATGAGTGATGTCAAAACAACTATAGAACTTCAATATTTGTTATTTAATTAAATTGCCTAATTATTTTGCGATATATGTAGGTATTTTTAAATATGCTTGAAATAACGACCTGAAAACAATCAAAGCGTGATGGTTAATAAATAATACTTGGAAAATAATTCGCTTTTACAATGGAATATTATATATATGCCATTAATGCATAGTTCAATCTTGGCGTTTATTTTGTTTTTGTTATCCATTTCGATATTAAAATCGGAGGTTAAATACCTTGTCTACTGAAAAAAAAGACATTAGAATAGTTGATCATATATATCAACCTAAACATGAGGTTTTATCCCACGAGGAAGCAGACTTTATTTTTAAAAAATTTAATTCAAAACCTAGTCAACTACCTTATATTATGTCTTCTGATAAAGGAATACAAGGCTTGGGTGCACAACCAAGTGATATTGTTAAAATAACAAGAAAAAGCTCAACTGCAGGTGAAAGTGTATATTACCGATATGTGGTAGAAGGTTGATGAAAATTGGTTATGAGTTATAAAATTAATACTTCTACAGATATGTGGCCCATTATTCATGATATTCTTAGACGTGAAGGAGTTGCTAGACAACACCTTAATTCATATAATGAGTTTACTGAAAGAGGTTTTCAAAGTATAATCGACGAAGTAGGCGAAATGGAAATTGAAACCGCTGAATATCCTTACAAGATTAAATTAGGAAAAATAAAAATACAACAGCCTCGAATTATGGAATTAGATGGATCTATAACTCATGTGGCTCCAGTTGAGGCTAGGCTTCGAAATTTAACTTATGGATCTCCCATAATGCTCGAATGTAGTATTGTTGAGGAAGGCAAAACCTTGGAATCTCGTTTTATACATATTGGAGATATGCCTGTCATGGTAAAATCTAGTGCCTGTATGTTGAATAATTATTCTGAAATGAAGCTCATAGATGTCGGAGAAGATCCAAAAGACCCGGGTGGTTATTTTATAATTAATGGTTCTGAAAGAGTTATTGTTGGATTAGAAGATTTATCATATAATAAGATTATTGTAGATATCGAAGAAACATCCGGTACTATTTTATATAAAGCAAAGGTTTACTCTTCAATAGTAGGATATCGTGCTAAATTAGAACTTATTATGCGTCCAGATGGATCAATTGTGTCCAAAATACCTGGTTCTCCTGTGGATATTCCTTTAATCATTTTGGTAAGAGCTTTAGGTGTGGAAGCCGATAAGGATATTGCAAATGCTGTTTCTCTTAATGAAGTTCTTCAGGACGAACTAGAACCGTCATTTGAAAAATCTGGGGAAGTAATAACGAGTAGAGATGCAATTGTCTACATAAGTAAACGAATCGCTCCAGGTATGTTAGAAGAATTCCAAATCAAAAGGGCTGAAACCCTTTTAGATTGGGGTTTATTGCCTCATCTTGGGAAAAACCCTGATAATCGATACGAAAAAGCATTATTCTTAGGTGAGTCTGCGTGTAAATTAATTGAATTAAATCTTGGTTGGATCGAGACTGATGATAAAGACCATTATGGTAATAAAGTAATAAAGTTTGCAGGTCAAATGTTAGCTGACCTCTTTAGAACCGCTTTTAGAAATCTTATTCGTGATATGAAATATCAACTAGAGAGATCGGGTCAAAAACGTGGGATTAATGCTGTGGGGGCTGCAGTAAGGCCAGGGATTATTTCAGACAAATTAAACAATGCAATAGCTACAGGAAATTGGGGTCGCGGTAGAGTTGGTGTGACTCAGCTTTTAGATAGGACAAATTATATGTCAACTATAAGTCATCTTAGAAGAATTCAATCTCCATTAAGTAGAAGTCAGCCAAATTTTGAAGCCAGGGATTTACATGCGACTCATTTTGGAAGAATTTGTCCATCCGAAACACCCGAGGGTTCCAATTGTGGATTGGTTAAGAATTTGGCCCTATCAGCAATAATTTCTGTGAGCGTTCTATCTTCTGATGTGATAGAAAAAATGTATGAATTGGGTGTTCAAAATGTTAATGAGGCCAATGATGAATTGAAACAGAAAGGAACAAGAATTTTTGTTGATGGTCGTTTAATTGGATATATTGAAGATGGTCGATATCTATCTAATCGTCTCCGTACCATGAGGCGATCCGGTAGAATGCATCCTCATATGGGAATATATTATTATTCTTCACTCAATGAAAATGCTACAAAAAGATTATATATAAGTTGTAATTCTGGAAGAGTTCTTCGACCACTTGCTATTATAAAAGACGGTAATGTTTTATTAACCAAAGAAATCCTTGAAAAAATATTAAAAAAATTCCTCTCTTGGTCTGATTTACTCTATATGGGAATTGTAGAATTAGTTGATGCAAATGAAGAAGAAAATTGCTATATTGCAAGTGAAGTGAAGAATCTGACTGCTGAACACACACATGTTGAAATCTTCTTATCTGCAATACTTGGAGTCGGAGCTTCAATCATACCATATCCTGAACATAATCAGTCTCCAAGAAATACCTATGAAAGCGCTATGGACAAACAAAGTTTAGGATTCTCAACGCCTCTTATGAATGCCAGTACGTATGTTAGACAACATTTTATGTTATATCCTCAAATGCCTGTAGTAAGCACTAAAGCTATAAACTTGCTTGGTTTAGATGAACGGCCAACGGGGCAAAATTGTGTAGTTGCGGTTTTACCATTCGAGGGATATAACATTGAAGATGCTGTAGTATTCAGTAAATCTTCTATAGATAGAGGTTTGGCTAGAACTTTTTTTTATCGGGTATACGAAGCCGAAGCCAAACAATATCCCGGTGGTATGAAAGATATTTTTGAAATTCCATCTTCAGATGCTAATATTAGGGGTTATCGTGGTGAAAAAGCCTATCGTTTGCTGGAATCTGATGGATCTATCATGCATGAGTCGGTTGTAACTGGAGGAGATATTTTGATAGGTCGTACATCTCCTCCAAGATTTATGGAGGAATATAAAGAATTTGAGGTGAAAGGCCCTTATAGAAGGGATACTTCTATTGGTGTTAGACCATCTGAAAGCGGTGTTGTGGATACAGTTATCATGACACAGTCCGTAGAGGGTGGTAAAATGTACAAAATCAGAGTAAGAGATATGCGAATTCCAGAGATTGGTGATAAATTTGCTTCTAGACATGGTCAGAAAGGTGTGGTGGGAATGCTTGTAAATCAAGAAGATCTGCCATATACTGAGGATGGTGTAGTTCCAGATGTAATGATTAATCCTCATGCGTTTCCATCTAGAATGACAGTTGGAATGTTTATGGAATCACTGGGTGGAAAAGCTGCTTCTTTAAGAGGCAAAATAGTTGATGGTTCTGCGTTCTTGGGTGAGAAATTAAATGATATTAAAGATGTAATGGAAAGTTATGGTTTTAAACACAGTGGTAAAGAAACCATGTATGATGGGAGAACTGGAAAACGATTTCCAGTAGATGTTTATGTAGGTGTAGTGTACTATCAGAAACTTCACCATATGGTTGCTGATAAAATTCATAGTAGGGCTAGAGGACAAGTTCAAATGCTAACCAAACAACCAACTGAAGGTAGAGCAAGAGGTGGTGGCTTGAGATTCGGGGAAATGGAACGCGACTGTTTGATCGCATATGGAGCTTCAATGATGCTAAAGGATAGATTATTGGAGGAATCTGATAAAGCAGAAGTAAATATATGTGAAAGATGTGGTTTATTAGCTTATTTTTATACTAAACAAAGAAAATATGTATGTAGAGTTTGCGGTGATAAAGGAAAAATTTCAAATGTAATTATTGCATATGCTTTTAAACTATTATTACAAGAAATGATGAGTTTAAATGTCGCTCCGAGATTACTAATTAAGGAGAAAGTTTGATTTTCTCTTTTATAAATGAGGTTGAAAATAAATGAATGACGAATCAATTAAAATTCTTGACGGAATTAGATTTAGTATCTTATCTCCTATAGATATTAGAAAATATAGTGTATCGGAAATTACAGCTCCTGAAACTTATGATGAGGATGGCATGTCCGTTCAAGGGGGGCTTATGGATAGTAGACTAGGGACTTTAGAACCAGGGCAAAAATGTGCCACTTGTGGTAATACTTCTGCACGATGTCCTGGGCATTTTGGACATATTGAACTTGCTGAACCAGTATTACATATAGCATTTATAGATGATATCCATAAATTATTGTTAATTACGTGTAGATCATGCAATCGTATTAAATTAAACAATGATGATCTTGCTAAATATAAAAACTTGCGTGATAGTAAGGCCGCGTATGCTGTTATCACTCTTGAAAATGTTAAAGATGATATTATTGAAAAAGCAAAAAAAGTAAAAGTTTGCCCTCATTGTCAAAAAGATCAATATGATTTAATTTTTACAAAACCTACTATTTTTGTAGAAAAAACCGATGTAGGTGAAAATAGATTATTGCCTATTACAATTAGAGAGAGATTGGTGAATGTTACAAACGAAGATTTAATTTTGTTGGGATACGATCCAAAAACTGCTAGACCTGAATGGTTTATTTTACAGGTTCTACCTGTTCCTCCGGTTACTGTAAGACCTTCTATTATTTTGGAAACTGGTATCCGGTCAGAAGACGATCTCACACACAAATTGGTTGATATTATTAGAGTTAATCAAAGATTAAAAGAAAGCAAAGAAGCAGGAACTCCTCCATTAATTGTTCAAGATCTTGTTGATTTATTACAATATCATGTTACCACATATTTTGACAATGAAGTTTCAGGCATTCCTCAGGCACATCATCGCTCTGGGAGGCCGCTTAAAACAATTACTCAAAGATTGAAAGGTAAAGAAGGACGATTCAGAGGTTCACTGTCTGGTAAAAGAGTTGATTTTTCTAGTAGAACAGTTATATCGCCAGATCCAAATTTGAATATTTCAGATGTTGGAGTACCTAGTGATGTTGCTAAAAAACTTACAATACCTGAAACAGTATCTTCATGGAATATAGAAAAATTAAAGAATCTTGTTCTAAACGGACCAAATAATTATCCCGGAGCTAATTATATTATTCGTCCTGATGGTGTGAAAATACGACTAGAATATGTTACAGATCGTACTGCTATTGCAGACTCTTTAGTTATGGGATTTACAGTAGAAAGGCATTTGTTAGAAGGAGATATTGTGATATTTAATCGACAACCTTCATTGCATAGGATGTCTATAATGGCTCATAATGTTAGAGTTTTACCATACCGTACATTTAGAGTTCATCCTGCAGTGTGTCCTCCATATAATGCTGATTTTGATGGGGATGAGATGAATTTACATGTTCCTCAAAGTCAAGAAGCCCGAGCAGAAGCTGCGCTCTTAATGAGAGTACAAGATCAGATTATATCACCTAGATATGGTGGTCCTATTATTGGTGGCATACGAGATTTTATCACTGGTGCCTTTCTGTTAACTAGCGATGAGACTTTTTTAACTATCGATGAAATAACCAATTTAGCTTATTTAGGGGGTTATGATGGACCTTTACCTAAACCACACCTAGAAAAAGATGGTAAACTTATATATACTGGCAAACAATTGTTTTCACTATTTTTACCTAAAGATTTTAATTTTGTTATTACTTCTAAATGGAACAAAGCTTCTAAAAGGCCCGGAAAAGATGTAGTAATAAAAAATGGACAGCTTCTGTCAGGTGTGATTGATAAAGCTTCAATTGGTGCCGAAGAACCTGATAGTGTCCTACATCGTATTGCAAAAGACTATGGTAATGATGAAGCAAAAAAATTTTTAGATTCTATATTGATTATGTTAAAGACATATATAACACATAGAGGGTTTAGTTATGGTTATTCAGACTTATGGCTAAGTGAAGAAACAAGGAAAGAAATTTTTGATGTAATCGATAAAACTTATAACAAAATCAACGAGTTAGTATTACAATATAAAGAAGGTACCTTGCCATTAACTCGTGGTCTAGCTCCAGAAGAAGCTCTTGAGCTTTATGTAGTTAATGAACTATCTAGAGCAAGGGATAGGGCGGGTAAAACGGCCGATAGATCTTTCCCTGATAATAATTCTGGTGTTATTATGGCTTCTACAGGTGCTAGAGGTTCAACTTTGAATATTGGTCAAATGACTGCTGCATTAGGACAACAATCTATTCGTGGAAAAAGAATAATCAAAGGATATCGAAATAGAGCCTTGGCTCATTTTAAACCTGGTGAACAAAACCCTGATTCAAAGGGTTTTGTAAAATCTAATTACAGAGATGGACTAAATCCCATAGAATTCTTCTTTCATGCTATGGGTGGTAGAGAAGGTCTGGTGGATACTGCTGTAAGAACTCAACAATCTGGTTACATGCAAAGAAGACTGATCAATGCACTAGAGCATTTAAAAGCTGAGTATGACTTAACCGTTAGAGATCCTCATGGAAATATCATTCAATTTATTTATGGTGATGATGGTATAGACCCTGCAAAAAGTGATCATGGCGAAGCCGTAAATATCGATAGACTCGTAGAAGGTGAATCCTTTATTGATGATAATTCAAAAGCAAATGAAGGTGAAATAAAAGAAATTTTGGAAAAATATTCTGAAAAAATGAATCCGAAATTGCGTTCAAATATAGAAAATGCTCTATCTTCACATCCGTTAAGTAAATCCGGAGTAAAAAAAGTCATTCATAAAATTATTGATTTATTTGAAAGGGCTATGGTAGAACCCGGAGAAGCTGTTGGTGTTGTCACTGCACAGTCCATAGGAGAACCTGGAACACAAATGACACTTAGGACTTTTCATTTTGCAGGTGTTAAGGAAAGAAATGTTACTTTGGGTTTGCCACGGCTGATAGAATTGGTCGACGCCAGAAAAAAACCTGTTACTCCAACAATGGATATCTATCTCGATGAAGAGCATAGATCATCAAGAGAAAAAGCATTAGAAGTAGCAAAGAGAATTATTTTTACTAGAATATCCGATTTAGTTCATAAAGTAGATACTGATTACAGTGGTGTTCTGTCATTTAATTTTTCTGAAAAGAAAATAACTGATAGGGGGACTAATATTAATGAAATACATGAAGTATTAAAAAGCTCTAAAAAGAGATATGATGTTTCTGTTGATGAGAGCAGCCTTGTAATAAAAATATCTTTGGCAGAAGAACCTGATGCACAAACATTACTAACATTGAGAAATAAATTATTGAATGGTAGAGTTAAGGGAGTCCCAGATATTGAAAGAGTTACTATTGTAAAACAAAATGAAGAATGGGTAATCCAAACCTCTGGCTCAAATTTAGCCAAAGTAATTCTAGTGGAAGGAGTCGATTTATCTAGAATTATTACAAATAACGTTTTCGAGATTTGGCAAACATTGGGAATCGAGGCAGCTAGAACAGCGCTTGTTAAAGAAATAACAAATACTTTGGAAGAACAAGGACTAGAAGTTGATATTAGACATATTATGTTGGTAGCAGATTTAATGACGTCGAAGGGTTATCTCCAACAAATTGGTAGACATGGTATAGCTGGAACTAAAACCTCTGTATTAGCCAGAGCCGCATTTGAAATTACGGTTCCTACAATAGCAAGGGCATCTCTTGAAGGACAAATTGAACCATTGAAAGGAGTTACAGAGAATGTTATAGTTGGAGCAACTGTACCAGTCGGCACAGGAATGATTGATCTATATATGAGTGTGAAGGAATAGAAAAGTATATGAACGAAAAAAAATTAAAAAAAATACTTAAAGATGCCGGAATAAATAAGAAACTGAAAACAGGCGCAAAAGAGGTATTACAATTTATAAAAGGCACTAATCTTATACTGCTATCCAATTCTTTACCTATATCTACTTTGGATAAGGTTAAAAAATTATCAGAAGAAAGTAATATTCCACTATATCAATATCCGGGCAATTCCATTTTACTTGGTCGTTTGTGTAGTTTGTCATATGGAGCAAGTATTGTATCATTAAAAAATGCCTCCGAGGAGGAAATAGCCTCTATTTTAAATAACTAAAGATAACTATTATTCTACATATTTTCTTTTTTCCCCTAACTTTTTTTTATTAAATACATTTACTATTATAGTATAGTATACTTTTTTTATGCCTACCTTTAGCATTTTTATATTATAAAAGAGTATATTTAAATCGGGTGTATTAAAAGAGAATTATTTATATTTGAACTATTTGTTTTTGTATTGTAATAGGTGTATGTATATTGAGCGAAAAAATTAAACTGACACCTGATGAATTCAGTTATCTATCTTTATTTCAGACAATTACTACTGCAGTATCTAGAGATTGTATAATTGATGAGAAAATGGATCGAGTTATTTTTGTTGTACATAGGGGTCAAATGGGAATGGCAATAGGAAAAGGAGGTTCTAATATTAAGCAATTACAAAATGCCATAACAAAAAAAATCGAATTAGTTGAATATTCTGAAAATCCTGTTAATTTTATTAAAAATGTGTTTAATTCTGATATGATTCAAGACGTAAGAATAAACGAACGAATGGATGGAACAAAAAATGCACTTGTTGTAGTAGATATGAAGAAAAAGGGAATTATAGTTGGAAAGGATGGAAGAAATGTTGACAAAGCCCGGATTCTAGCAAAAAGATATTTTAATATAACTAATGTATTAATTTTAAGTCCGGAACAATTAATTAAAAGTGAGAATATGTGATGTGTGTTGAGTAAATCTCCATTAGGATTATTTTCAGGTAGAGTTTTAAAATCAAAAAGGAAACGTCAAAGATGGTCAAACAAATATTATAAAAGAAGAATGCTAATGCTAGATAAAAAAGCAAATCCATTAGAGGGATCTCCTCAAGCAAGAGGTATTGTTTTAGAAAAAGTGGGTATAGAATCAAAACAACCTAATTCTGCTGTAAGAAAATGTGTTCGTGTTCAATTAATTAAAAATGGTAAATCCATAACAGCTTTTCTTCCAAGAGACGGCGCTTTAAATTTTGTTGACGAACACGATGAAGTAATTCTGGAAGGTATTGGCGGTTCTATGGGTGGTGCCATGGGTGATATTCCTGGAGTGAGGTGGCAGGTTTTTAAGGTTAACGGCGTATCGCTTAATCAATTAGTTTTAGGTAGAAAAGAGAAACCGAGGCGATAAAAATTGAGTGGAAAAGAACAAATCAATATATTACTGTTTAATAGATGGGATACAAGTGAAATATCTATAGAAGATGAAGGTCTAAAAAATGTTATTTTAATCCAACCTTTTATGACT
>JBBRRG010000042.1:0-9979 GCA_038200895.1 Candidatus Nitrosocosmicus sp.
GGTCATTCTTTTATGTTTAGCAACCCAAATGCCAATGAAACTTGGAGAAATGTATTAGGTATGATAATTGCATCATTTACCATAATTTCATCTCACAATATTTTTAACAAGGCAAGAATTCATCATTGAACAGATCACATCGATATAAAATAAAATAAAATAGACGCGACCTCAAAAGACGAGAATAAATAAATTAATTTATTTGAAAAAATTAAGATGTACAAGTGAAATAACAATAGTGGGAACTCAAAAGTAAAAAAAACTAAATAATTTTATTAGCACTAGGTATTGAATTAGCACTATGTTAATATTTTAGAAGATCCAAGTTTAATTATGGCATATATAAGGATTAAAACTATAAAAAATATAGATTATCTTTATTTGGTTCAAAGTAAATGGGATTCCTTTCGAAAAACATCTACACAACAAACAATAAAATACCTTGGAAAAGCATCTGATATTACTCTTGAAAGTATACCCCCAGAATATAGAAATAATCCTCGAATATTATCGGCAATAGGATCAAAAACCAAAAACCATTCAAAAAAAATATTAGCAACTGAAGAATTAAAAGAACAAGTTTTATATGCCTTAAAAACTGGAGAAGTAGAAAAAATTTTAAGAATAGTTGAAATATATAAAGGAGAAACAAGTCTCGCTGAATTTTATGATGACATTCTAAAACAAGTTTTATATAAAATAGGTGATTTATGGGAGCAAAATGAATTAGATATAGCAACTGAACATATTTGTAGTAACATAACCAATGAGATAATATACAAAATTAATAAATCACATATAAAAAACAATAAAAAATCAGATATTCTTCTATGTACACCTGATGGAGAAATTCACAACATTGCATGTAATATAATAGAATCAATACTTTTACAGAAAGGATATAGAGTACACAATATATCCCCATCAATGCCTACCGAATCTATTATAAAGTACATTAGAGATACAAATCCATCCATAATAATGATCTCTGTAACTCTTAAAGATAACATTGGGTCATCAAAACGATTAATCAAAAAGATGAATTCAGAATTCAGAATTCCCATCCTCATAGGAGGATTAGCATTTACAGAAATCAATGAAAAAGAAAAAAAGGATATCGAATTAACAAATACCAACACTAGAATATTAACAAATACAACACTAGAAACAATAGTTCGTACAGTTGGAAAATTAACTAAAAATATTACAATAAATAGTATTTTACTACAACATACAGTTTAATAAAATTACGAAAATAGTTTTTTCTGACGACAGTTTTTAATCACAAAAACAATTCAAATTATTTTATCAATAAAATATTAAAAGCGATAGCGAATGGAAAATTAAAAGTTGTCCCCAAAGTTTTTAGTATGAGAATTAACTTCTTCTTGAGGACTCCCTTTTCCTTGAGGACTCCCCTCTTTTTTATGTTTATGTTCATTCTTGTGAACCCTTGCATCCATTGCTTTTCCGTGTTCCTCACGTACATGGTGCAATCTATCTTTTTCATGAAAGAACTGTTTTCCACATTTATTGCATTTTAAAATTGTATAATGATGAATTTTCCTTGCATGTTCAATCAGTCCATTATATGTATCAAATTTTAGGCCATCATCATCACATTTATATTTTTTACGAAAAAAATCCACAAATCTATTAGCCAAAAGAAGTTATTAAATTTTTTATTTTATGAATTATTTTGATAAAATTCTATTTTTTTTAATTGATTATACAATATTTTATAAGAAATTCTATAAAATGTAAATTAACAAATTATACTCTAAAGTGTGAATTACAACACTTAAGAAATAGGTATGTACTAACAATTATTTAAGTAAATCAGATATCCAATTAAACATTTCAGAATTTGAAACAGCGATAAAAGACATCCTGGAATTAACAGAAAGATCACAGTCTAGATCATTTCCAGTCGTATCAAAAATAAATCCACCTGCTTCTTTGGCAATCAAATAGCAAGCGGCCATATCTATAGCTCTTATTTTACCCCTAAGATCGATATACGCATCAATCGAACCTTGTGCAAAATAACATACTTCTAGTGCATTGGCACCTAAATGCCTAATATGATTAACAGAAGATACCAGTTTTGAAATGGAAACAAAAAGATTTTCCGATAGACCCGAAATATTTAATCCTATCACCATATCTTTTGTATACTTTGTAGTTTTTTTTGTTAAATCTAACTTTTTTTCGTTAACAAATGAACCCTTATTTTTGGATGCATAATAAATATCACCTGATAATAGATTAAAAACGATTGCATCAGTAATAGATTCTAGCCTTTTATTAGAAGAATAAGCTAACGAGCAGCAATAAAACGGAAGACCACAATTAGCATTAGTTGTTCCATCTATTCCATCCATCACAATCATACCAGAGTCATTACCTTTTACGAAACCACATTCTTCTCCAACAACATCAGGAATAAAATTATTCGTCTTTAAAGTATCAAAAACGGACTTTTCTGCAACTAAATCTATTTTAGTTGAAATATCACCTCCTGCACCCATATTAAATTTTTGTTGTCCTTCGAATGTTCCTATAATATTTTTAGTATTTTTATAAACATTATAAGCACAATCTTTCAAAATATCTAAAACCAACACTTTATGTTCACAATCATATTAATTAGATAAAGTAATAAAAACTATATAAATCAGAAATGAGTTAGAAAGAATAATCTATCTAAAACAATCAAGTAACTGTATATGGGTCAAAAAAATATTGGCACTTGTAAAATATGGCCTACCAATATATATTATAAATATCGAAATTAAAACAATTATAATTATTTAACAAAAGACGGCATAAATCTAAAAGATTGTAATCCACATCTATTATTTATAGATTATTTGAGCAAATAAAATGAAGATAAATATAATATAATATAATAAATACAACATGAGATATCATGTTAGAAAGTTCAAACCCTTCACCACATATATTACAATCATCAATTCATGAAGATCTTTTAGGAATAGTTATTGGAGTTACGAATTCAGGGTACGTTATTTTTGAAGGGAAGGAGCCAGTTAGTCTTGGAGAATATATAATAATAACAAATAATGATAAGAAAAAGATATTAGGCGTTGTGGAATCGTGTTTTATTAAAAGTGATGCATTAGAGGACATTTCGAACTATCAAGAAGCTTTAGAAAGCAAGATTGTTGCCGAAATAAATAAAAGAGATAAAAGTTTTAAGGTGAATGTTAAAATTTTAGGTTTACTGGATTTATTAAAACAATCTAAAGTAATTTTACCTGAAATACCACCATTACCTGGAACCGAAGTATTTAAAGCAGATAAAGACGATCTTGATGAAATATTTAATCCTGATAGCGAATCATGGTTAAAAATAGGAACGCTGTTACGAAATAATCAAGTAAATGCCAAGATAAACATTAATAAACTTACTACACGACATCTAGGAATTTTAGCAATGACAGGTATGGGAAAAAGTAACCTAGTTAGCATAATAGCTAAATCAATATCAGAGATTCCAGGAACAATGGTTATTTTTGATTATCATGATGAATATCGCTTTTTAGACGGTGAAAATATTAATTTTGTTCAAGCCCAAATAAATCCAAGACTGCTTACTGCAGAAAAATTTGCAGAAGTGATCGAAGTAAGAGATAATGCAGATATTCAAAATACAATATTATTAAAAGCATTTGACAATGATGATTTAAAGAAAAAAACAGAAGAAAATTTTTGGGATTTTTTAGAAGATAGTATTAAAGAGATAGGCTTTAAAGAAAAAAGATTTACAACTTCTGCTGAAAGAGTATTAGATAAAATAAAAGAATCTAGAAAAAGATTTGACAGTATTTTAATCCCCAATTCCTCAGATCCTGTTTCACATATTAAAGAAGGTAAAGTAAATGTCATTAATTTAATAGAATTCACAGAAAAACAAGCTAATGTTGCAATTGCCTTTTATTTAGAATCTATATTATATCAGAGAAAATTATCAAAAAGTCAAAGTTTAAAGTCAAAAAATAACATAGATCAAATATTATTTCATGGTCCAGTCATTGTGGTAATAGAAGAAGCTCATGTTTTTATTCCAAAAAATGAAAATACAGATACAAAATATATTGCATCAAAAGTTGCCAGAGAAGGCAGGAAATTTGGTGTAGGATTAATAATAGTTTCTCAAAGACCCAGATCATTAGATCCCAATGTTTTGAGTCAAATGGGTTCTTTATCGATAATGAAAATAGTTCAGCGAGAGGATCAAACACAGATAGGATCGGCTAGTGAAGCTATTAATGAAAAAATTATAGAACAACTACCTTCATTAAATCCTGGAGAAGCACTTTTTGTAGGTCAATGGGTTAATTTACCTTCATTTATAAAAATTGATGAGATTAAAGAAAGGACAATGGGAAAGGATCCTGAACCAGTCAAAGAGTGGAAAAACAATTCAATAAATAAAGAATTATCAATAGAAGATAGTCAATTATACATCCGAGAAGAATACATAGATTAAATAATATTTTTAAAAATATAAATGGAACAATATTTCTATTTTTTTAAATAATGAATATTGCTTTAATAACGAAAAATAAAAAACTGGTAAGCCTAAAACTATTTGACGAACATTTAAAAGAAATAATTGAAGAAGAGTTTCAAGACGTATATACATTGAATTTCTTTCTTCAGACAATTCCAAAAAAATATAATATCATTAAAACATTAATCATTTTCAATGATTTAGAAAAACTAAATTGTAATAATGATAGTAACTATAAAAATATCACCGAGCTAATATTGGCTGAAGAAGAGAATGCTTATTTTATAGATAACCATTCAACAGCCAATAATTAATCCATTACGAATTTTTCATCAGAATCATTAGTGAGAGTATAAGATTTCCTTGCAGATGATACCTTGTTGAGAGTATAAGATTTCCTTGCAGATGATACCTTGCTACTTGAATGACATATAGGACATTCTGCCCAGTTCTTACCTCCAGAATATTGCCAACAATGATTGCATTTATGATAAGAGCATTGAATCCAAAATGATTTTTTTGGATATTTTATCCAATTTGGCTGTTTTGGCTTTCTAGCTCTTCTTGCCTCTCTAGGTAAACGAGATAGCCTCATAGATTATTATCACCTATATTCAATATAAAACAATATTAAACTTTTCTAAATGAAAGATATAAATAGAAAATTAAATTTTGTTAAATAGGAGTTACAATAGATCCTTTGTTGCTCATGGAAAATTTATAAATTTGCTCTATTTCAGAATTTTCAAATATTTCCTCATCATGAGTAATAATTATTATTTGAGATAAGGGCCCAAGTCCTTTGCTAAATACATCTGATATTATCTTAACAAAGGACCGTCTACGTTCTTCATCTAAATTAGAAGTAGGTTCGTCCAATATAATAAAATCGATTTTTGAAGAGCCCATTAAACAGGCAATTCCCATCCTTAGGGCGAGAGATACAGCTACTTTTTCACCTCCGCTTAAAGAAATTATATCTATTTCGCCTCTTTTACCATAACATAGTACTTTTATTTCTCGAGGTTTTTCTACTAGAGATATTTTGGATATACCAACATTAAAAGTATTAATATATTCAGAAGATTTAGAGGATATCAAGTTTAATGCCCAAGTCCTTAAACTAGAACTTACTACTCCATCTCTATTAAAAACCATTGATCTAATTTTTTCAAGATCAGAAATAAAGATAGAAGCTGAATGTAATTCAGAAATTAATTTTTCAAATTCAATAATCTCTATTTCTAAATCTGATACAGTTTTTTCCAATATTGCTTTTTGATTTTGAATATTGATAAATTCTGATGATAATTTGTTTTTGATAAATTTCTTTTGTTTAAGAACGTCTATATCGATATCAACAAGATCATTTTTCATATTTGTTATAACATCAATCAAATTTGCAGAATATTCATCAACCCTATATAACGATATATCAGAATCGCCAAAATTATTAAAATTTAGATTGGAGATGATTTGATAATCTTTTTGTAAAGATAAGAGATTTTTTTCAAGAACATCCACACTTTTATCAACAGAAATATCATAAGATAATAAGACCTTTTCTGCAGAAATTATATTTTTTTCTTTTTTTCTTAGATCAAGTTCTTCTGTGTTTAGATTGATTAATTCGGATGTAATCAATGCTTTTTCTTTTTGTTTTACATCTAATTCTTTTTTAATATGAGATATATCAAACATATCATTTATTATAGTTATTTTAGAATTACACACAGGACATCTACCATCCTTTACTTGAATTTTTTTTGCACACTCAGTAAAACCATTTAATTTCCCAAGTTCCCCTTCTATTTTATTCATATGTTTATTTAATTCTTCTTTCTCAGATTGAACCATCTGCACAGTGATAAGAATTTCATCTTTATTTTTCAATATAGAAAGAGCATTTTTTACTTCGAAAAACATCTTTTTTGTTTTCTCAATTTCAGTTTTCAAAGAAAATGATTTTTCTTTTAAATATTTTAATAGAGTAGTCTCCAATGTTTTCATTTCTTGTAACCGCGAAATCTTTGGTTCCATATTTTCAATCTCTTTTTCTATCTCCGAGATCTCATTAGTTATTTTAGATAATTTCGCATAAATACTATCAAGAGATAACCTAGACTTTAGAATTTTATTTTTATTTTCTTCGACTTTATTAACCAATATATTTATATAATTATCATCATACCCGCCCGTCCTTTCTCTTAATAATTTTCTAAATTCATCTATAGCAGAATGCATATATACAAAAGATGTATCCAATCGGTTTAAACCCATCATGTTATTTAGCAATTCTTTAAACTCTTTTGGTTGAGAATCAATTATTTTATTTATTTCACCTTGTTGAATTATACTAGCAATTTGTAATTTTTGATAATCTATATCCAGTATCGTTTCAATTTCGGAAATAACTGATTCTCCAAGTTGTTTTCGTTCCCCAGAAATGACCGGTCTATAAATAGGTGTACTTTTTTCATCATCACCTATAAGAATATTTTGTTTAAGTTGATCTAATTTAACAGACACTAGATGTCCTATATTATTAATTTGTCTTTGAATCTTATAATCTATAGATCCAACAGAAAAATCCATAATAACAAAAGAGCCTGATTCATCGGCTAATGTATTATCAATACCCCTAGTCACCAAGTTTTTATTAGATTTTCGAGTGTGTTCATTAAAAAAAGCAAATGTGATTGAATCAATAATGCTAGATTTTCCAGATCCATTATGTCCTACAAAAACAGTTATGCCAGGATTAAATTCAAGTGTTGTACTCTTGTGCGATAAAAAGTTGTTTAATATTAATTTTTTTATCATTTCAAAACATCAATATCCTTCTTGATAATTTTTTTTATTATTTTCATAATATTCCCAGAGGTATTCAGCAATTTTTTTGCTTTTATTTTTATTAATACTCGCATCATTATGCATATCTTCATTATTTATCATTTGAATAAGATCTAAAGATAGGTTTGTCAGATTTTCCGATTTGAGCGTATTTAAAATCAACTTTGACAACTCTGTATCAATTTTGAATTCGTTTGCATAGTCATATGAATTACCAGATACTGTTTCTTTATCAAACATATTCCAAGTATAATATAAAAAGTGCTCATTTAATCTAGATAGGGTACCAGACAATATTTTAGGATCCATCTCTGTTCCTTTTAATTTTAAGTCAAGAACAGGTTTTTTTGGATATTTCTTTGAAAATTCTAAAAGATACTTTATATATTCATCTAATTCATCATAATCTAGCGAATGGCTTATTTGTGGTCTTCTATTTTCGATTCTAATCCAATGTGTAGTAACATTTTCATGACTATTAGAAAGATCGGCTATAAGGAATCCTTTCTCAACCTCTGAAATAGATTCATTATGACCTAGATCAAGTGATCCCGGATAGGCAACCAAACTATTTTCCAATTCAAAAAAGTTTTTTTGCACATGATCATGGTAATGACCCATTGCATAATAATTAAATCCTAAAGGCAAATCGCTTGCAAAAATCTCTCCAGCAAATTTGTTAAAATCACTCAATCCCTGATGAAGAACAAGAATTTTTTTTAATTTTTTATTTTCATCACTTTTTATAATTTTTTCCAAGTTTTTAAATGGTTTAAGTAATCCATTATCAATATTTGATCGTCTTTGCTTATTGAACCCATATATTAAAAGATCTTTTATTTGAGTAGGCGAATCCGGTTTTAATCTTTTAGCTAATCCCAAATTATGAAATAAAAATGGAAGGGGCACATCACTAGTTCTACTTATATCATGTTCTCCAAGTATGAAATAAACTGGAATAGATTTTTCCTTTAATTTTTTTAACTGACGTGCTAGTTGTATAATTGCAGCGCCATTTGGTCTAGGATTATGAAAAATATCTCCAGCAAAAATTATTGCTTCAGCATGCTCATGAATAGATTTATCTATAGATTCTTCAAAGGCCTCATAAAGATCTTCTTCACGTTCTTGCAAATTAAATTGAGCATAACCTAGATGAATATCAGAAATATGAGAAATAAGCAAGTCAATATGAATATTATAAAACCATATTTTATAGATTATTTAATAAATTTAGATAAAATGATATACTAACCGCCTCCAGCATTCGCTCCTATTGTGCCCCAAATTGTTTCTTGATAATTATCAATTAATTCATTTAAAAGGTCATTCATATCCAAATCTTGTTTTTTTAAATCTACAAAGTCGGTTAACAAAGAGTTTAATCTTTTATATGTAATATCATCTATTTTTAAATTTTTCATAAACAAGATTCTTAAAAATAAATATATATAGATTTAAAATGATATTTGAAATAATATTAATATAGATTTCAGTTAAACAAATCAGATATACGAATGAATGATCAAATTGAAATAAGCTCAAATAGTTCAAACAGGAAATTCCTCTTTAATTTATTAAAATTTGATAATGGATATTTTATTTCAATTTCGGAAGATAAGTTAAGAATAGGATCTATTTCTGTATCTTTATCATCAGCCAACCAAACAAATACAGCTAAAGTAATACAAGATAAAAATGATCAATTGTTCATAGATACCCTGTCAAGGAGAATTTCATTAATGATAAATGGAATTTGCATCATTTCATTTTTTACAAACAATAAATTACAATTTGAAGATATGAAGACAATCAATGATAGCATATTAAAAACAATAGAGGATAAAAAAGATGAATAACAATGAAGAAGAAATAATAAATAATAAAAGAAGAAAGATTTTCACAATTAACGAAGACAAAAATAGAAACGATTACAATCTTAGAGACTTTTTATCCATTTTGGAAGATAAAAATGAATTGCTAGTTATTAATAAGAAAGTAAATAAAAAATTTCAACTTGCTTCGATAGTAGGCAAACTTGATAAAAAAGAAGCAATTCTATTCACTAATGTAGAGGATTCGAAGTTCAAAGTTGTTTCAAATATACTAGGAACAAGAAAACGATTTTTTTACGGTCTCAAAACAAATAGTCCAAATGGTAAAATTGATTTTTCCAATTTCGCATCAATAAATAAAGAAAACTATCCAATAAAAATATCATCGGATGCACCGTTTTATAAAAATAGTTCCAAAAATTTATGTGACCTTCCCATTATAACTCATTTTGAAAAAGATGCAGGCCCATTCATAACATCATCCATAATATATGTAAAAGATGAAGAAACAGATAATCAAAACTCTTCTACACATCGTATGTTATTATTAAATAGTAAAGAAATGGTAATTAGAATGGTAGAAGGAAGGCATCTTCATAAATGTTTTGTTCAATCTAAAGAATACAAAGAAGATTTAAAAATAAATGTGGTAATAGGTGTACACCCTGCATTGAATTTAGCTGCAGCATATCAAGCTGCACATGGCATTGATGAGATTTCAATAGCAAATTATTTATTAAATGGAAATTTG
>JBBRRG010000043.1:0-9927 GCA_038200895.1 Candidatus Nitrosocosmicus sp.
CATTTTGCCTATATTTACCTGAAACCATATCATCGAATTTTTTTAAATTAACAGTAACTTCAAGTAGTCTGCAATTACAAGATACTTCATTTGACCGATTGATTTTAATTGATTCAGAATTACATTCGCAGACATAGGCACGATTTTTTTGGATCAACTTTCTACCATAATCATATAAAATTATTATATCATCAGAGGTGTTTTTTATAATAGATGGTTCAATTTTTAACCATTCAAGTCCATCTGAAATTGCTTTATAATATTCAATTTTTTCATTTGCCGGGTTTGTGTCATCAAAACGTAAAATAAGTCTACCACCGTATTTTCTTGAATATTCTTCGTCAATAAAGGCTGCCTTCGCATGACCAATGTGAGGATAGCCATTTGGTTCTGGGGGAAATCTAGTAACAACATTACCATATTGAGCTCCAATTAATTGAGGAAGTTCAAAGGATTGATTATTAGAATATATTTTTTCAGATTTTTGATTTTTGTCATTTTCGTTAAAAGTGCTTTTGGCGATATCATGACCATGAATAATGTTACTTCCACCACCACTTTGATAATGATCAGAAGTGTTAAGAATTTGATCATAAAGAATTTTCTTTTCATTAAAAGATAATAAAGATAATTCTGAAATAATTTTTTTAATTTCTGGAATGAGATCTTTTATATTATTTTTTGTGTTCTTCGAATAGGGAAATATTTTTGATATTACAACTTCAAATTTAATAATATTATTAAAATCTAACGCATTTTTTAATGATATTAATTTAATGGTATTTACAAGTTTTTCATCTATTATCAAATTTTATTATAGCCTCCTTTCAACAATATATCTAGCTGAATTTTCCAAAGATAAAAGTGGTTCCGAGATATCATATTTATGCAATATTTTAAATGCATCCTCAATGAAAGTTTGAGCAATAGATCGAACATCTTTATCTACACCTATCAATGCAATCCTGTTTACAATTTCTTTAATAGATTCGTCAGTTGCCTCCTTTTTTCCAAAAACTTTTCTTAATTTTACTTTATCTTCAGTATCAAGATTTTGAATTGCTAAAAGAATAGGGAATGTTTTTTTTCCTTCTCTAATATCATTCCCAACTGCTTTTCCTGTTATTTTAGAATCACCATATATACCTATCAAATCATCAATTAATTGAAATGCTATTCCAATTTTTTTTCCATAATTTGAAAGATTATCGATATCTATTTGATTATAATTTGAAGAAGATAATGTGCCAAGTTCACAAGATACCTTAAATAAAGCAGCGGTTTTTTTTTCTATCATACAAAGATATTCGTCTTTAGAAGAAAAATCTATATCAGTTGACATTTTTATATCCAATGCCTGACCTTCACAAATTTCGATACACGCTGAAGATAAAAGAGTAACCATTTTAATTAAAGTTTCACTAGATAATCCAGACTTTTCACCATAATGTGAAACTATTTGAAAAGCTTTGGAAAAAAGGACATCGCCTGATAAAATAGCTATTGGAACTCCAAATTGTTTATGGACTGCAGGGACATTATGTCTCAAACTATCATTATCCATAATATCATCATGGACCAAGGTAAAATTATGAATTAATTCGACAGAAGAAGCATATGGTATAGAAGTTTCAATTTTTCCTCCAAAAAGTTGACAAGATTTTACAGACATGAATGGACGTATTCTTTTCCCACCGCTTTTTATGTAATGCAAAGATGCATTATAAAGGTGTTCAGGACTACCAGAAACATTAGAAAGAATAAACTGACTTATTTTCGAAGCAATAAAATTAATCTCAGTTTTTATTTCTTCTGCACTCATAATTACCTAATGCATTAGCTAATTTATCTATCAATATATATCTTGTATTGTAAAGTGATCCTATATCTTTAGCACCGAGTAAAAACATGGATGATTTAATTTCAGATAATATTAACTGAGTAAATTTTTCTAATTCTTCTTCTGATTCGGCAGCCTTCTTCAAAAATGGAAATGCCATTGCACATAAACTTGATCCCAATATTAAACACTTTACGATTTCCAAACCATTTCTTAAACCACCTGAAGCAATAATAGGTATTTTAATAGATTTTGAAACTAATAAAACACTTAATGCTGTTGGAATACCCCAATCCCAGAAAAGTTCACCTAATTGAGACTTGATATATTCATTGTGCTGATCAGCTCTTATTTTTTCTATGCCAGCCCAACTTGTTCCACCAGAACCAGCAATATTTATTGATTTAACTCCAGCGTTTTCTAACCTTAATGCGACATCTGCCGATATACCTGAACCTACTTCTTTCACAATAATAGGAATTTCAATATTATTTACTAAATTTCCGATTTTTTGTAAAATACCTTTAAATCGCGGTTCTCCTTCAGGTTGTATTAATTCTTGTAGAGGATTGAGATGAATAGCTAATGCATTGGCATCAATCATCTTTATAATTTTTAAAATATCGGAAGTAGATAATCCATCAGATAGCTGTGCACCACCTATATTTGCGATTAAAAATGCGTTAGGTGCAACTTTCCTAGCGACAGAATAACTTTCAACAAGTTTTTCACTTTTTAATCCAGCCCTTTGACTTCCCAAACCCATGCCAAGACCATAGTTTTCTGCAATTTGTCCCAATCTTTTATTTATTAAAAATGCCTCGTCTGTTCCACCAGTCATCGAGTCTATGATCAAAGGAGCAGAAAAAGATTTATTTAAGAATGTGGAGGAAAGATCAATTTCGTCATAATCTATTTCAGGTAAAGCGTTATGAAGAAGTTTAACGTATTCCAAGTAAGTAGAATTTTTTTTCCCCTGTACATTTTCATTTAAAGGGATTTCTATTCCCTCTTTCTTCCGTTTTTTAATTTGTTCTACTAAATTCTCATGGTCATCTTCACTTAAATTATTTTTTTTTTGTTGATTAAAAGACATTCAAACACTTTCCTCTTTCAATTTTATAGATGTACCAATAAAATCATTACCATTAATTATATCCATTATCCTTTCAGGATAGAATCCATTTATCAAATATACAGGAATTCCTTCATTTACAATATTTATTGATTCAGATATTTTCCTTTTCATACCGCCTGTAACATCAAACAACATTTTTGAATATTCAATTTTGGTATCGGGGTTATTAGTTAAGAGGTTTTTATCTTTATTTTGGAGAATGTTTGGAATTAACTTGCCGTTAATAGGATTATCATAAATACCATCAACATTTGTTGTAAAAATAGAAAATCTCGGTTTTAAATTTATGGACAGTATTTTCATCAAGGTATCACCAGATAGAATTGAAAAATTTCCATGAGAAGTATGAACAACATCACCATATGTTAAAGGGATTATATCATTATTTTTAATCATATTCATCATATCCAATATTTGTTCCCTATATACAAAATTATTAAAAACAAAAGTTGAAGCATGAATACTAAATGGTTTTAAATTAGTCGAAATAAATTTTTCAACAATTATAGAATTCAATTTTATCATGGATTCACGAACTCTTGCTACACCTTCATCAGAATATGCAAAAGGCTTTGTATGCATGTTATACTTTAATGACCAATAATGACCAAAAGATCCACCACCGTGAACAATAATGATTTTATAAAGTTTTTTTAATTTTTTAATAAAATTTGCTATTTTGTCAATAACCTGATAATTAGGTGTAATAGGTTGATCTTTAAATGTAATTATAGACCCACCTAATTTAATAATTATAAGATTATTGTTATTTAAAATACTCAATTTGATTAATGATAGTTAGTATTTCATTTTATTAATTATTTGGTTCGTAAAAAAAGGATAATTAAATAATATTTTTACCTTTTAAATGGTTAATTGGATGTATTGATGACGTTTTTTCAAATTTAAAGCCCGAGTCCTCAGAATTTGTGAAAAAATAGGTTAATTTAAGTTCATCTAACTTGTTTAATAATCGATTTAAAAGAGAGCGCTCATCTTTATCTATTAAGGATAATACACATCCTCCACCTCCGGATCCAGTAATTTTTGTACCAAAAGTTCCCCCTAAATGACAAATCGTTACGATTTTATCTATAATAGAATTAGATAAACATAGGGTCTTTAGAAGAGAATGATTTTCATTCATTAAAATACCCAAATTTCCTAAGTCTTTATCTTTTAATGACTCTAATGAAAAATTAAAAATTCTTTCATACTCCTTGCATAGATTTTTAAACAATGTAGTATTGCTCTCTTTAATTTTTTTTACTTTATTTATCATTACAGATGTATCATGTGAAACTCCCGTATTTATAATTAGAAACGGTAAATCATGTACATCGTGTTCTATTTTTTTAAATCCCATCAATTTGTTATATACTCCAAGACCTCCAAAGGTACAAACATTACAATCAACACCTGAAGTGTTTTGATTGATGATTCTTTCTATTTCGATAGATTTTTCACAGATGAATTTTTTATCTATTTTTTTATTTAACCCATGATAAAAAGCACCGATTAAGGAAACGCAGAATGCAGAAGATGATCCAAGTCCTCCGCCTATTGGAATTTCAGAGTTTATATAAATAGTCATATCCCCCTTGTTTTCATTACTAATATCATTACTATTGTCATCTACTAAATGATCTATAATTTTTTTAATGTTTTTAGCAATAATATAATTGGAAGATAAATTATTGGATATATTAATTTCTGAATCGGCTATTTCAGCAATAAAACCTAAATCAGAATATAATTTTATTTTATTTTTCTTGCTATTTGTTTTTTTATCAGAATGTTCAAAACTAATGGTTATTCCAAGCTTTTTATTGATAGCAAAAATAATTGAAGAATAACCATAGACAACAAAATGTTCTCCAAAAAGTATTGCTTTACCCGGAGAAGTTGCAGTTAAACTATTTAAAATAACCATTTTAAGACAACAATATTATAACATTAATAGAGAAGAATAACCCACAACAGATGATTTATTTCCATCTATGTCGCCGCTAGTTAAATATTTTAATAAAACGGTATCAAAATTTCTTGTTTTTTTTGAAAATTCCATTGCTGATGCAATACAACCAAATCCACAAACACTCATAAAATTTTCTTCAAAGGTTTTATAAAATGAATCAATATTCAAAGATAACACATTAGAAATCAAGTTATTATCTTTTTTATAACATTCATCATAACTCAGATAATGCGACAAATTTGAAGTTACTATTAATATAACTTTTTCCTCTTTATTAATAGATGTAAATAAAATTTCTGCCAATCTAATAGACGAAAGTTTATCCTGCTTTCTTTGCAATATTGGTATGAATTTGAAATCATTTCTCTTGACATATTGTAAAAAAGGTAGCTGAGTTTCAATGGCATGATCTATAGTTAAAGAAAAAGGATCTATATTTATAAAATTACTATCATTATAAATATTATTTAACAATTCAAAACTTAGATCTTCATTAATCGAAATTCTACCCAGGGGGGTATTCCAATATCCTTTTGTCATAGTGGAAATACCGGGACTTGTCCCATTATGATCAGGAGCTAAAATAATAAAACTGTTACATTCTGTAAAACTAATCAAATAATAAACCAATGAAGAGATATATCCAGAATAATAATATGATCCATGTGGAACAATGAATGTTAAAAATTGTTTATCTTTTATACATCTTGCAATTCTATCCAATTTTTCTTTTTCTTTGACTGAAATTTTGAGTTGATTAAAAAATTGTTTTATCGCAGATATTATTTCATGATCATATTTAGGATAAAAAATCCCATTAAAATGATGGTCCCGGGTTAGAACACCTTCATTCAAATAACTTCTTCCACTAACTTGGCTTCAAAGTCATCTATTGCAAGAGGCATTTCAGAATCGGATTTGATTTTGCCTTGTTTCTTTAAAACTTCTTTTGTTAAAAGCCAATATACAGTAGCTAATGCCTTTCTACCTCTATTATTAGTAGGAATAACTAAATCTACTTTAGCTGTAATATTATCACTATTAGAAAGTGCAATAACTGGAACTCCAGCTCTTGTTGCTTCTAAGACAGCCTGTTCATCGGCTTGTGGATCGGTAACTATTACTATTTCAGGTTCAAGGTATTTTGGTAATGAAGGATTGGTAAATGTTCCAGGCATAAAACGTCCAAATATTACAGTTGCACCAGTTAATTCGCAAAATTTTTCAATAGGGGTTTTTCCATATTCTCTTGAGGAGGTTACTGCCACATTAGCTATATTTGTCCTACCAATAAATTTTGCAGCAACATCTATTCGGGCTAACGTTTTACTAATATCAAGAATATATAATCCCTCGGGATTAGCACGAGTTATAAAAGATGTCATAAATTTTGTTTTTATTGGTGTACCAACTCTTATGCCGGTAGATAATATCATTTTTTCTAAATTGTTTGGATCTTCCAAAGATTCAGTATTCTCATCTTCATTAAATTCGGATAAATTTGGTGATGATGAGGATGATGATTCCAAAGAAAAATCTTTAGAATTAGATGAAAGATCTTCGTCAGTATTAGTTTCTCGTTCATCATGTGTTTCAGCATTAATTGAATTTTCATAAGTGTCTGCTGAATTATCTTTTGTATTATCTTCATCATTATTATTATGTGAAGAATTGGAATCTGAAAGTTGTTCAATCATTTTATATACTGCTCCATTTAGCCATTCCTTCTATTAAACCATACTCTGCAATTCTAATGAATTCATTTAATTTAGAAATTCTTTCTCCGCCTACCACACCAGACTTTATCATAACTGAATTTGTAGCTATAGAGATATGAGAAATATGATTGTCTATTGATTCCCCTGAACGATGAGAAGTAATTATTTTTATATCACGGTCATTGCATTCTTTTGCAAATAATAACGAATCATAAAGCGAACCCGCCTGATTTACCTTTAAAATAGCTCCAGAACAAGAGTGTTTTTGTGCTGCAATTGCAACTCGTTCTTTATTAGTTACCAACAAATCATCGCCAGTGACAAGACATTTGGGATTTTTTATGGTTAAAGCAGACATTTGTTCGAAATCTTCTTCATGCATTGGATCTTCAGCATAAATCAAATTATACTGATTTATCAAATAATTTGCATATTCTAATTGGGCATCAGAGTCCAGTATTTTTCCATGTCTTTTGTATTCATATACTTTCGTTTTGGGATTCCATAAAGATGAACTTGCAAAATCTATACCCAAACGTACGTCTTTTTTAACATCATAGCCACAATTTTTAATAGTTTTTTCCAAAGTTTCAATAGCCCTATCATTATCAATATTTGGTGCCCATGCCCCCTCATCGCCTTTTCCGCCTGTAAAGTTAGGGTCAATTTTTTGGAGTTCTTTTTTCAATTCTTTATGGATTTTAGAATTTATATCTAATGCTTCAAAAATAGATTTAGCACCTATTGGACATACTAAATATTCCTGGAGATCAGGTGTTCCCGAACCTGCGTGTGCTCCTCCGCCCAGCATATTACCTAATGGAAATGGAAATTTTACTTTATCCATTTTAGGATTTAATACTTTGTAAAATGGTAAATTAAGGGACTTGGAAGCTGAATCAATACAAGAAATAGTAAGGGCATATGCTATGGAGCCACCAATATTGGAATAATTTGTGGAACTGTCTTGACCTTTTAATGTTCCATCAATAGTTTTCAGATCGTTCGATTCTAGCCCAATAAACTTTTTTTTAAAATTTCTAAACACAGCAATGGTTTTTTGTGGATCATTATCAACAAAACTTTGAGCTTCATATATACCCACACTGGCCCCTGATGGCGCACACGCACGTCCTAGATAGTGATTATCAGAAACAACATCTACTTCTATAGTTTTATCGCCCCGACTGTTAAACACTACTCTTTCATTTATCGAGGTTATCTTAGGCAAATTTTATCCATCCATTTCAGATTGTATTTCGGCTTTACGTTTTCTTAAAGCTTCGTAATACGGAATAACTTGATATATTGTTTCTACACTTGAGATAAACATTCTTCTACAACAATATCTATTTATTTTTAAGGAATCCATAACAAGGTTAGGTTCCTCCCCCATTTTGATACGAGATAAATATTCATTATAAATATGAGCAATTAATTTACCACATGTAAAACATCTTACAGGAACAAGCATGATCTTAAAAAAATAATTGCCTACATAAAAACCATTCAGCCAATAATATGTGAATATATTGGTAATATTCAAATTAAACCTAAAATAAAAGAAAACTGAAGCGGGAGTCGCCCAGCTTGGCCAAAGGCGTAAGGTTGAGGGCCTTATCCCTAAGGGGTTCGTGGGTTCAAATCCCATCTCCCGCACCAATAACGGATTTATACAAAAGTAAGCAAAGAATAAAGTTATCATTAATAGAAATATTACACTAGAGAGATGGACATAATACCAGCTTACCCAGCTCCAGATTTTAAAGAGGTTGAAAAATGGAGCGATGGTTTAATGCATTCTATTAAAGATTTTAAAGGAAAAACGATTTTATTAGATTTTTGGACCTATACATGCATTTATTGTTTAAGAACAATCCCCATAATGAAAAAAATTAGAAAAAAATATGAAGATAAAGGATTGATAATAATACCGATACATTCTTCAGAATATTATTTTTCAAAAAATATTGTAAATATAGATAAAGCGATTACAGCATTAAATTTGAAAGAATATTTAATAGCATTTGATACCAAAAATCAGACATGGGAAAAATATGGAAATTCATATTGGCCAAAGCATATTTTCATAGATAAAGAAGGGTTTGTCAGATATGAACAACCAGGATATGGGAGGTTAAAAGAATTTGATGAGGCATTATCAGATTTGCTAGATATACCATATAACAATATTGAGGATGCTGAAGATGATAAAATAGAATCTGAAAATGAAATCGAATCAAACGAGATTACAAAAATTTATGGTATGCATTTTACAGAAATGGCACCTGAAATTTGTTTGGGTTATTCAAGAATCAAAAGATTTGGAAATAATCAAAAATTAAAAATAAACGATTACAATATACTACAAGAGCCAAATATAATTTTAGACAACAATGTTTATTTGAAAGGAAAATGGAAATGGGAAAAAGAAGGAGTAAAAGTATCACTAGATCATAAAGAAAAAGACCCGGCCATAATTTTCAGGTATAATAAGGCCTCAAATGTAAATATAATAATAGGACCAGATGATGGGAAACCAACAATAGCAGAAATTAAAATTGATAATGAGTACCTCAACAAAGAACAACAAGGTAGCCATATTAAAATGAAAAATGGAGTGAGTTATATTGAGACAACATGGCCTTTTATTTATAACATAGTAAAAACAAGAAACAGGGAGATACATAAAATAGAAATAATTCCAAGGTCAACAAATTTTTGTTTTTATACCTTCGTATTTGGATAGCAAACCATTTGTTTCCAAATTTAATATTAATAACAAAATAAAAAAAAAGATTGGACAAGAATACCTTTTTAATATTTGCTGACAATAAAAATATCATTGCACAAATCTAATGATTCTAGCAACGACAATATAATAAATTTAGAAGGAAAAAAGCCTTTTAATTTTAGTTTTTTTGATCCAGAGGGAAAAAAATATGGACTAGATGAAATTTTAGGAAAAAAAAACATTGTCATTTACTTTTATCCTAAAGATTTTACTCCAGGCTGTACTATTCAAGCAGAAGGATTTACAGAAAATTATGAAAAGTATAGAGAGAATGAAATTGAAATTATTGGCATAAGTCCCGATTCCGATGAATCACATATGAATTTTAGGGAAAAAATGAACATTCCATATATGTTAGCATCTGACAAAAATAATTTGATATCTAAAAAATATGGTGTATTTGGTTTAAAAAAATTTATGGGTAAAGAATACTATGGGGTAAATAGGTCAACCTTTCTG
>JBBRRG010000044.1:0-9855 GCA_038200895.1 Candidatus Nitrosocosmicus sp.
ACACTTAGCAATGTTGGCGATGAAAAAAATAAACAAAAGTTTTGGAATAATCAGGATAATTCTGATGATGCTATCAAAGCTGTTGAATTGTTAACTGGGGTACCTAGAGAAGAATTTTCTGTAACATCAAAACCAAAAGGTATGATATCAGGACCAATAAAGTTGAGGGTTGGTGGTGATATCATTGATTGTAATTTGGGAAGCAGATCTACATCTCAACTTATTCCTACAAATATAGGCGACGTACAAATAGATGATGTAAAGGCAGACTTTGTTATGGTTGTAGAAAAAGATACTGTTTTGAGTAATATTAGAAAATCCGGATTTATTCAAAAATATAATGCAATTTTGATGACAGGCTCCGGGGAGCCTGATCGAGCAACTAGAATGATGGTAAAAATGTTAAACGAAAATTGGAATAAACCTGTAGTAGTTTTTGCTGATGCGGATCCATGGGGATTAGGTATTGCTTTAAGATACAAAATTGGTAGTGAATCACTAAGTTACGATAGTGATAGACTAGTAACTCCAGATGCTCAAGTCCTTGGGATGATGTTTTCTGATATATATGAATACAATATTCCTGAAGTAGCCAGGTTGACAGCCACTGATGAAGATATTAACAGAGCTAATGATATGAAAAAAAAGCCTTGGTTACAAAATAAACAATGGCAAAAAGAACTCAATCTATTTTTAAACAAAAAGGAAAAGTGTGAATTAGATGCATTTTTTAAACATGGATTTAAATACTTGGCAGAGACCTATTTACCTGCAAAGCTAAGACAAGTAGGACTAATATAAGTGGGTTAATTAATTATTCTTGTTTAATTTTATTTGTTGTTTTTAAATTATTGTTGATTTTTGGAATAATTTTTTTATCTTTCATTTTTTTATTGTAGTTAAGGATTATCAAATCATAGTGATCTTTTCTTTTCTTTGGATCACAATTGATATTTCGAGAGGATTTTATTTTTATTATCTCGTGATTTGTATACAATGATTTTATATAGTCGGAATTTGAGTTGGATAAAATTACTTTGGATCCTATTTTATTTAATCTTTCAAATTCTTTAGCTAATTCATTGTGTTCAAATATTCCAAAACTTTCTTTAGTATAATCTGTAAAATTTGAAGTTTTTGAAATAGGGAAATAGGGTGGGTCTAAATAAATAAAATCATTATTTTCACATTGTGATATAATATTTCTATAAACATCACATAATATTGTTACATCATAAATACGTAAAAGCTCCGAACAATCAATTAGTTTTTCTTTATTGCAGATTTTTGGATTTATATATCTTCCATGAGGAACATTAAAGTTACCTAATCTATTAACTCTGTATAATCCATTATAACAAGCTTTATTTAAAAAAATAAATTTACCTGCCAATTCTGTATTGTTTTTTGTAATATATTCATCCCTAATAAAATAATAATATTTTTCTCTATTTTTATAATAGTTTAACTGATGTTCATGTAAGATCTCAATTAGTTCATTTGGATTATCTCTCAATTCCTTATATGTATTAATCAACTCAAAATTTGAATCAGATAAAATAGCTTTGAATTTTTTTTTTGTTTGTACTAAATAAAAGAAAAAAGCCCCGCTTCCTAAAAATGGCTCAAAGTATCTATCTATATTTTCAGGAGTGAGTTTATCGAGAATACCTACTAATCTTTTTTTCCCCCCTGCCCATTTTAAAAAAGATGATTTGATGCATTTATGCAATTGATGATTTATTATATATTTTAAATTATGATTAAACGATTTGATAGTTTTATCTATTAATAACTTATGTTAAAAACTAACAAAAAGTTTTTATTTTCAATTACAGCCTTTTTTTATTCTTGTAGGTATTTAACATATGAGGGAATTGTATTTTTGTACTTTTATTGGTTAAAGATATTCAAAAGACAGATCTTTCAATTCTATAATTTATATATTATCTGATAATATTTTTTTACAGATCAATTTTGAATATATCATGCATATATCTTATTTGCCTGTAATTGGAGCTAAAATAATTAGAAATTCTGTATAAAGTATACCCATTTATTATTTGCCGTGTTGCTACTACTACTTTTTACTAATATCCGCACCATATATTTTATTTCTGAATCTTTTTCTTGTTATATATTGTAATTGATATTATAGATACAATTATAACCAAATGTGCCTGTAACAAGTTCCTTCTATAAAATTCGAGTTATTTTTACTAACATATATCCATAAATATCATGAGGCGAGAATTCTTGTCAAAGACTATTGAACCAATAATATTTCTTTTTTTGATGTTTCCTATTTTTATTATTCTAACCTTTATTTATATAGTAAAGATTGTTTGAACAGAAATCTGGGAAATAGTTAATTAAACGATTACTAAAGTGTTTGAATAGGGCCTAATACTTTCATTATTTTATACTTAAATCCTATTAAAAACTAATAATAATATGCATATGAATAAATTTAGTCGACATTTTTATAGCAATTCTATTAACATATCTTATTTATATTGAGTTAGTCTTTATTTGCAATTATTTCATTTAAAGATGAGAATTATTTCTTTGAATAATATTAACAGTAAGGTTAATAATTTTCAATGTTAGAGCTATCGCAGTAAGAGTTAAATCATATTAGTTAATTTTTGCTTAAAAAGTGACAGAAGATAAATATATATGTTTATACTCTACAAAATTGAGAATGAATTTTAATTTTAATATAAAAAATAAAAAAATATCTATACTATTGTCGATCTTTATGACAGGCGCATTAGTTTTAGCTCCTTTAGGGATGAATAGTAATGCTTTTGCTCAAGGCGGCGCATCTAACACAGCAAACAGCGCTATAAACCAAGCACAAAATAGTGCACAAAATGCACTGTGTCTTTCTGGAGCTATTAGTGGTCCAGCATGCAACAATACCAGCAATCAAGGCCAAGTTAACACTGGAGGCATTACTACCGGTCAAGCAGCAACAGGCGGAGCAGGCGGCAGTGGTAGCGGAAGCGCATCTAACAAAGCAACCAGCGGTATAACTCAAGCACAAAATAGTCAACAAAGTGCAAATTGCATTTCTGGTTCTGCAGTAAGTGGCTCATGCAACAATACCAGCAATCAAGGCCAATCTAATACAGGAGGCATTACTACTGGTCAATCAGCAACAGGTGGCAAGTAATAAGGTAAAATCAGTATCTATTATCAGTACATATCAAAAGATAAAGTGAATTTTTACACTTTATATTTCTGAACCCTTTACTAATCTTGGTTGTAACAATACAATATCAAAACCAAAAAATATCTGTAGCATTGTTGATAGTAAATAATACTTATTTTTTCTAAATGTTAAAAAAAATTTATTGAAAATTATCGTATCATTTGTGATTTATTTAAGAATAATCTAAATTTTCTATATCAAGTAACAATTTTTCACTATAGACATCTATTCTCAAATCGTGGAATATCTACGAAATGATGGGAACAAAAGCAGGCATATAGTATTCCATTGTTGACTAGCGGACTAGCGAGAGGAAAAAGGACGACAATATTTTTCTATATAATACATAAAATAAATATACCTGTAACAACTTTTCTAAATTATTAATGTATCACAATATAAATGTAAACAATAAAAAAATATCTATTCTTTTGTCAATTTTTATAACAGGCGCATTAATTTTAGCTCCTTTATGGGTTAATAGTAATGCTTTTGCTCAAGGTGGAGCATCTAACAAAGCAACCAGCGGTATAACTCAAGCACAAAATAGTGCACAAAATGCACTATGTCTTTCTGGAGCTATTAGTGGTCCAGCATGCAACAATACCAGCACTCAAGGCCAATCTAATACAGGAGGCATTACTACCGGTCAAGCAGCAACAGGCGCCAGCGGTGCAGGTGGAGCATCTAACAAAGCAACCAGCGGTATAACTCAAGCACAAAATAGTGCACAAAATGCAGCATGTATTGCCGGAACTCTTACTGGTCCAGCATGCAACAATACCAGCACTCAAGGCCAATCTAACACTGGAGGCATTACTACCGGTCAAGCAGCAACAGGCGGCAGCGGTGCAGGTGGAGCATCTAACAAAGCAACCAGCGCTATAAACCAAGGACAGTCTGCTGTACAAAATGCACAATGCATTTCTGGTACTTCAATAGGTGGCTCATGCAACAATACCAGCAATCAAGGCCAAGTTAACAGCGGAGGCATTACTACCGGTCAAGCAGCAACAGGCGGCAGCGGTGCAGGTGGAGCAGCTAACAAAGCAACCAGCGCTATAAACCAAGGACAGTCTGCTGTACAAAATGCACAATGCATTTCTGGTACTTCAATAGGTGGCTCATGCAACAATACCAGCAATCAAGGCCAATCTAATACAGGAGGCATTACTACTGGTCAAGGAGCAACAGGTGGACCAGGCGGCAGCGCATCCAACAGTGCAACCAGCAATATAAATCAGGCACAGTCTGCTTTACAATCTGCACAATGTATAACTGGTGGAGATTTGAATGCCTCATGCAACAATACCAGCAATCAAGGCCAATCTAATACAGGAGGCATTACTACTGGTCAAGGAGCAACAGGTGGAGCAGGCGGCAGCGCATCCAACAGTGCAACCAGCAATATAAAGCAGGCACAGTCTACTCAACAATCTGCACAATGTGTAGCTGGTGGTTCATTAGGTAGCTCTTGTAAAGGAAATCCAAATGCACAATGTGTATCTGGAAAAGATAAAATTGTATCATGCAACCCTGAGGAATTCCAAAAACTACTTGATAGCGGAAAAACTGCAACAGCTAACTTGACTAAACAATAATATTTTTTTTCTTTTTGTTCCAATTTTTTTCTAAATGCTAAAAAAAGATTTTATTGAAAATTATTATAATCAATTAGATTTTCTTTATGAAAAAAAAACTCTAGATAAAGAAAAACTTGATCATTTTAAAAAAAGAGGTGTTCAATTTTTTGATACAAGCAAAGATCTGAATTGTTATCATTTATCTAAAATACTTCCATATATTGTAATAGGTGCATCAAATGAATATATTGATAAAATGAACGTTCCTTATCAAGCTACAAGCTTTGTTGCTGGAGAAGTCTATTCTCAGAATAGTGGGATATATGCTTACAAAATACATGGAAAACAAGGCGGTGGTGTTCAATTGTTAACTGGAGGTAGTAGAAAACTAGGTGATAATATTTTTGCATCTTTACATCGTATTCTAGTTGGAAATCATGCGATTATGGTGACAATAAATAATATGATGGATAACCACGACCAAATTTGGTCATGGGAGTTCTTTGGAAAACATCTTCTTGAAAACAATTTACCAGTTTACAACGATCTTTTGAATTTATCCAAAAAATTTGTTAATAATGATAAATTTTATTTTATTATATCTATTAGAACATTCGGAATCATAACTAAGCTAAATTTCATTGAAAAATATAATAATAATAAAATTGCAATGCTAAATCCAGAAAATAATATAAAAGTTATTATTATTACAACACTTCAAATTTATAAATTCCTTTCAGAGTCTATTAAAGAATCCTCTTTGATTTCTTATATAATTACTGGTAATAATTTTGAAATGCAAACCGGATTGGAAATTTTAAGAAAAGAATTTGATATCAAATATTTGTTAAATGATGGAGGACGAATAATGTCAAATTCTATAAGAGATTGTGGTATATTAGGCGAGGAACGCGTTACACTCGAATCATTTAATTCTGTAACTCTTGATTATCCCATCAATAGTAATTGTATTTTAGGCAAAAAGGACAGTGGCCTTGATGGATCCGAAATCGAGTATTCTATTTTATTGGATTCTCAATCTGTAAACGATGAAAAGATGAATGTTTACATTTATCCTATGGACGAAAGCAAAATTTTTTAATTGTTTTTCTCCTTTTGCATTTTTCTGTGCTTTAATCGAATTTCCATTCTGTTTTCTCCTTCAAAAAATCTTTCCTCTTCTTCCTTGTTCTGTAAAATTAATTTGGGTACTTCAATAGGTTTTCCTTTCTCATCCAATGCTACTAAGGTAACATATGCAGTACCCGTATGGACTTTTTGTGATTTGTTTAAATCTTCTGCATCTATATTTACTTCAACTTCCATAGAACTTCTTTTTACATAATTTATTCTCGATTTTAGTATCAGTGCATTTCCTATATATACTGGTTTTTTAAATGTCATACTGTCCATACTTGCTGTAACTATATTTGCATGACCTGCATGTCTTTTCGCTACCAGCCCGGCAATTAGATCTACGTGTTTTAATATTATTCCTCCAAAAACATTGCCACCGGGATTGGCATCTGAAGGTAACATAACAAGAGTGGTTTCAGCTTCTGATTCATTAACTGTTTTACCTGCTTTGCTATTTTGAATTTCTGCGGTAGTTGTATTTGTCATTTATAATAAATCAAACCATTATCAGGTGTAATTATTCTTTTTTCTACATATAAATCGCGAACAAGAAAGAGATAATTAATAGTGATTTATTTATTTCTATTTTATTTATTTTTTGTATTGTAATAGTTATTGTTAAATACTATTGAAATATTTTATTAAATGTACTAAGATATATAATTGAATAAAAAAAGAAAAGAAATTATAGTTTTATTTTTTATTATTGTAGTTATTCCTGCTGTTATTTATTTCACTTCTCCGATAAATAAAATAGTTTGTGCCCACACATTTTCTAATGACGATACCGCTTCCTTATTAGGTATTATGGAAGAATATAAAGAAGAATTAAATTTAATAAAAAATAACCTTGATTCTAACTTTATATTATCTCAATTACATGCTAATAATGTTATAGATCAGGGATACATACCCCGTATTGCAAATCAAATTTATTCTACAGAGTCACGTAAAGGAGGCGATCTAACAAATTCTTTTAATAATTTGGAAGGAGATCTTTCCAGTATGCATACTAATAACAATTCGTTAACTATTAATTCTATTAGAACACAAACAGGCGCTATTAATTCTATATTAGATAATTGTAAAAAGTTATTTGTTGATAGTCATGTAAATGATAATAATACTATTAGTGCTTTAACAATAAATAACCTTCTTGATTCATCATTGAGATATTATGAATCTGGAACAAATAGAGATTCAAATGGTAACGTAATATCTATAAAAAATCCTGTATATTATCAAAATGCTGTTGGATTTGCAAATAGGTCCATTCAATTATTAAATCAAACAGATACAAGCCAATTTCAGCATAATGGTGCAAATGTATCTCTTTTTAAAAACCTACAAAATTATTTTGTCATTTTTGAAAATTATATTGACAATACGGAGAATTATAATAAAATTATGGTTTTATTGCATATTAAAATCAAAGCAAATCTTCAAAAATTATTCAACTTAAAATAATTATCTTTTTATTTTGAGTTTATATTATCAATTTGTTTATTTAATATTATATGTATTGTTGTTTTGATAAAAGGAATATTTTTATCAATTCCATAAAATTTCTATTATCTAAAATAAAAGTATTTGATATGACGTCATATCCTTATTGCCATTACCATTACCTAAAATTAACGGTATCATTTTTTTTGCTTTTTATATTTATTTTAAATTTATCATTTAATTATAATTCTATTTTTGTTTACGGACATTCCTTATTGGGCAGTAATAATGGAAGTGGTATTCAAACTCAAACAAATGGAAACTTTAAAGTGGAGTTATCTACAAATCCTTCAAAACTTGTGTTAAATAAAACTACTGATGTTCTATTACGTGTTACTTCAACTGCAGCAGCAGGAGGTGAAATAATGGAATTGCCAGTATATTTATCTCTTCAGAAAGATGGTAAAAATGACAATTCTTCACAAACCCTTGTGATGGTGAGGGGCGGACATTATAATTTCAAATCTATTTTTCCTGAAAAAGGAAAGTATATTTTATTTGTAAACATAAAGGATATTTATTATACAGATACCACTCTTAATTTTATTTTTGAACTTAATGTGGATGATCCCATCATAGACCAATTCTATAATTTGATAAAATCTTTTTTTATAGATTATTATTATATTTATGTGCCAATTATCATCATCATTGTAATTTCTATCATAGCTCTTAAATCTATAGGAAAAAATAAAAATAGAGAAATATTTGTATTGATAGTTCGAGGCTTGTACAAAAAACTACATAAACAATAGTTTTATACACGGTATTAAGATGAACAAATCAATTAGCGCTACATTTTCAATTTTTATAGCTCTTGTTCTAGTTTTCGGCGTCTTTTCAATTCATGGATACATTTATGGACAAACAGCTTCTAATACTACAAATAATGCTACAACTGCTGGCTCTACAGGAAAAGAGACAGTAACAAGGGATACCGTAACTTTATTATTAGACGGTAAAACCTTACCAAAGGGTGATTTTATAGAATTGTATGATTCTACTCCTTACAAGATAGTAAATGGTCATTTTGTTGCCAAAATACCATGTACAACCAAAAGCCAATCTGAAGTAGATTTATTGACAGGTCAAGCTCCTAACTTTAAGTCAAGTAATGCAGAACTTGTATCTGAACTATCCACTCCAGGTAAACTATGTGTGTATCACGTAGATTTGATATCAGGTTCCAACAATACTATTACCGATGTTGCAATAAAGAATAATTCTACAAAAGATATTACCTTTCCATCAACCAGCTCTGTCAGTGTAGGTGTTAATACGATAGCTGAAATACCAGCAGGTCAAGGTTAATAACAAACAAATAAACAAACACTATTATTTTTTATACTTTTCCAATCTAACATGTTATGAAATATCAATTGTCTTTTTGTGAGATTACTGCCTATGGAAAAACATCCATAATAACAGGAGTGATAAAATCATGAGAAATAAGCAAATTAATAAGATTATCATATATAACATAATTGCAACTATAGATATAGTGTTTGATTTGACGCGAACAATCCTCAAATCCCTATCAAAAGCAAATGCAAGGCTTCCATAGACAGGATAAAATATGAAATCATGGAACGGTCTTATTTTTCACGTACATTCGCAACTTAATATTTTATCAATGGTCAACCCCAAATAATTCCAGTTTTTATTGGCGTAACTGATCATGTTTCTATTGGTTAGATATACATGATGATACAAGAACATTCAGATTGAATCGCTTATAAGAGAATTGAATTTGGCGAATATAGAATAAGATATTTGATATTGATAAGATATTTGATATTGATAAGATATTTGATATTGTTGATGAGCAATAAAACATTGAATGAATCTACTAATGTAACCAAGATATCAAATGGAACTATTATAGTAACAAAAAATAATAAATGGTGTAGAGATATTGCCATAATCGTCAGGTTAATTTTGAATATAAATCTGCTATATAAAATAAGAGAAAAATAGATGAAGATGTAAAAATGAAGGAGAGCAACACGTAACAACAGGTATTAATCGTGAACTTGATAAACTAGAATATTATTTTCCCGATATAAAAAAACGCAAGGTGAAGCATTGGAATCAATTGGTTGAATCTATGTACAGGTTTTCATAGCAATGGATTAAACCTTAAGTAAACAGAACCAATAAAAGAGTTAATGTATAAAAGTCAAAGTTAAAGAGAATTAAATACAAGAATAAGTATATCATTGCTTAGAAAACTATTGCAAATTGTGCTTCTTCCAACATATATTCCATTAAAAGATAACAGAATTTTTTAAATTCAATAACATGTAAACGTAAAATCTGCTTTTCAGATTGAATAAAAAACAAGAAGAAAAGTTATGTGTACAATTATTTCTAATCAGAATTGTTTTGTTTTTGTTTTGTTTACAATATAAA